>JBPEXR010000463.1:0-3193 GCA_052031355.1 Paracoccaceae bacterium | reverse complement strand
TGGACGTCGGCCTGCCCGACACCGACGGGCGCGAGCTGTGCCGCCTGATGCGCAAGCAGGGCGTCAAGGCGCCGATCCTGATGCTGACGGGCCACGACAGCGACGCCGACACGATCCTGGGCCTCGATGCCGGGGCCAACGATTACGTCACCAAGCCCTTCAAGTTCCCGGTCCTGCTGGCCCGCATCCGCGCCCAGCTGCGTCAGCACGAACAATCCGAGGACGCGGTCTTCCAGCTGGGGCCCTATACTTTCAAGCCCTCGATGAAACTTCTTGTGACGGAGGACGATCGCAAGATCCGCCTCACCGAGAAGGAAACCAACATCCTGAAGTTCCTGTACCGCGCCACCGATCACGTCGTTGCCCGCGACGTGCTGCTGCACGAGGTCTGGGGCTACAACGCCGGCGTGACGACCCACACGCTGGAGACGCACATCTACCGCCTGCGCCAGAAGATCGAACCCGATCCCGGCAACGCGCGCCTGCTGGTCACCGAAAGCGGCGGCTACCGGCTGGCCGTGTAAACGCTTGCCGCGCGCCCCGAAGGGTGCGATACTATTACAGGTTGAAATCCCGCGTGCCCGGGCAATGGCACGATCCTCCCTGTTGGACTGGCCCGGCCGCGCGCCGGGCCATTTTTTTGCCCGATTTACCGTTTTCGAGGTCCGATTTCGGCCCCGGTGAAAGCGCCAAGACTCCCCGATCGCCCGTGGCAAACCGCGCTAATCTGCTACCCTGCGGTGCAGTTTGGGGGTGCCGCGGCTGCCATGGAGGGACCGATGCGCCCGATCCGAACCAACCTGCGCGACGCGGCGCTGATCCGCGGTTTCATCCGCGATGATCGCGGCTCGCTGACCATTCTGACGATCTTCTTCCTGCTCTCGATGCTGGTCATCGGCGGCCTCGGCATCGACCTGATGCAGAACGAGACGCACCGCATCCGCCTGCAGGCAACGCTGGACCGCGCGGTGCTGGCCGCCGCCGACCTGGACCAGACGCAGGACCCGCAGGAGGTGGTCAACGACTACTTCCAGAAGGCGGGCCTGGGCGAGGCGCTGACCGGTGTCGAGGTCTCGCAAGGGCTGAACTACCGCACCGTGTCGGCCGAGGGGCGCCAGGAGGTCGAGACGATCTTCCTGCACATGCTGGGCGTCGACCGGATGCTCAGCCCCGCGGCGGGCGCTGCCACCGAAAGCCGACCCAACGTCGAGGTCAGCCTGGCGCTGGATATCTCTGTCTCGCTGCGGTTCGACGGGCGGATGGACGCGCTGCGCCCCGCGGCGCGCGACTTCATCGACCAGCTGCTGTCGGGCGAGGCGGGGGCGACCACCTCCGTCAACCTGATCCCCTACGCCGGGGCCACCAACCCGGGCCCGACCATGTTCGACTACCTGGAGGGCGAGCGCCTGGGCGGCTCCGGCGGGTCGGGCGGGGACTACTTCCCGGACTGGGGGCAGGACATCTCCAACGTGGTGGCCTACTTCGACCGCGACGGCGACGGCGCGATCGACCGCGTGGTGAAGGTGGACGGCTTCCCGGACGGCAGCTCCTCGCAGCACATCAGCAACGACATGGACGACTTCTTCGGCGCCCTCGTCGACTACGCGGTGGAGAACGACCCGGAGCTGGAGGCCGGCGCGACGGTCATCGGCGCCTCGATCAAGGGCGGGCGCGTGCCCACCGCCTTCTACGCGGTGGCGGGCGATACCAACGGCACCTATCCCGACAGCGGCCCGACGATGAACAACGGCAAGGGCCCGGATGTAGAGCTGCCTTACGTCAAGTTCGACGCCAACGGGCAACTGCAGACCGCCTCCTCCTGCCTGGAGATCGACGGGCCGGACTTCCAGGCCCGCGGCCTGCCGACCGGGCGCCAGCAGGTGCCGCACTTCATGTACTGGAACATCGCCGCCTCGGTCATGGACTGGGGCTGGTGCCCGGAGGACGACACCGCGATCCGCTACTTGTCCAACGACCCGGCCGCCCTGGGCGATGTGATCGACCAGATGCGCATGCACGACGGCACCGGCACCCATTACGCGATGAAATGGGCCCTGGCGCTGCTGGACCCGGCCTCGAACGACGCGATCCGCCACCTGGCCGACGCCGGCGAGGTCAGCTGGACCTTCGCCGACCGCCCCGCCGCCTGGGAGGACGAAGAAGCGCGCAAGTACATCGTGCTGATGACCGATGGGCAGATCACCAGCCAGCACCGCCCGGTGGACCCGCTGGCGCCGGAAAACGCGACGACCGAGCTGAAGCGCCAGCCGTCCGAGAAGCGGCAGCAGATCACCTCGGCGTCGCAGAACGTCGACAGCTTCTATGCGCAATGCGCCGCGGCGAAGGAAAAGAACGTGGTGATCTTCACCATCGCCTTCAACGCGCCCGCCGCCGCGCGCGAGCAGATGCAGGATTGCGCCTCCTCGCCCGCGCATTTCTTCGCGGTGGAGGATCTGCAGATCGATCGGGCCTTCGACCGGATCGCGATGCAGATCAACGAGCTACGGCTCATTCGCTAGGGGCGGCCGCGCCGGCCTCCCCGGACGTGCGTCCCGCGTCCTCGGCCGTTCTCTCCCCGGCCGGGGGCGCGGGCGGCGGTCCCTCGGGCAAGCTGGCCCGGAAGTTTGCCACCAGGTGATGCGCGCCGCCGCGCAGCAGATCGTCCACCAGCATCTCCGTGCCGCCCTCCAGCAGGATCGCGTCCAGTCGGCCGGCCACCTCCAGGCGGCCGTCCTGCAGAACGAGGCGGCTCAGCGCGATATCGCTGTTGGACGAGGTGGCGATCAGCGCCGCCTCCGCGCCGGGCGGCAACAGCCGCAGATCGACGTCCTGCACCGCGCCGCCGCGGCCGGGCAGGGCGCGAAAGCTCAGCGTCAGCCGCGCGCCGCTTTGCGCATCCACCAGGTTCAGGTGCACCCGCAGGCCGCGGTCCGCACGCTCGAAACTGCCGGCGGCGCCTTTTGCCCCCTGCCAGGCCCCCGGCGCGCCGTCCAGGCGCCCGGCCATCCGCGCCTGAGCGCCTTCGGGCTGGGCGGCAAGCCCCAGCGGGGCGAGGCCCAGCGCAAGGGCCAGGGCGGCCAGGAACGGGCGGCGGCGCATCGGCGCGGCGGGGCGGGGGGCGTGGTTCATCGGGCACCTCTCTTGCGGGGGATCAGCAGGGCAACGCCGGCCCGGCCCGCCTGTTCCGCGCGGG
>JBPEXR010000462.1:0-3587 GCA_052031355.1 Paracoccaceae bacterium | reverse complement strand
GCTGGGGGCGCCCAGGCGCATGACGGAGGACGGCCCGTCGATGCGCGACAGCTCGCCCCGCCAGATCAGCGTGGCCCCGCGCCGCAGCGCGTCCAGGGGCGGCGCCGTCCTGGCGTCCACCTCGACCTGATCCCATGGGATGACGAAAACGCCGCGTACACCCGCGACCATGTGCCTGTCCTCTGCTCGGTCCGCGCCTGCCTGCGCGCTGTTGTTGCCCCAAGGCTAGCAGAGCGCGGCGAATCGGGGAAGCACGGATCGCGCCGGGCGGCGCCGAAGGCACGCTTTCGCCGCGCGCCCGCCGCGCCAGCCCCTGCCCGCCCATGCGCGCCGCATGAAAAAGGGGCGAAGGCCACCGGCCCCCGCCCCCTTCGCTCACGTCAGCTGTCTAACCTAGCCGCACTTAGAATGACCGCAGGCGCCGCAGGTCATGCAGCCCTCGACCATGCGCATCTCGAACTGGCCGCAGGAGGGGCAGGACTTGCCGCGCCCGCCGGTGTCCAGCCCGACGACCTGCGCCTGGGGGTCGGCCTTCAGGCCCATGCCCTCGCCCTCCAGGAAGCCGGTGGCGATCATGTGGCGCTCGATCACGCCGCCGATGGCCGCGAGGATCGAGGGGATGTACTTGCCCTGCACCCAGGCGCCGCCGCGCGGATCGAAGACGGCCTTCAGCTCCTCCACCACGAAGGAGACATCGCCGCCGCGCCGGAACACCGCCGAGATCATCCGCGTCAGCGCCACGGTCCAGGCGAAATGCTCCATGTTCTTGGAGTTGATGAAGACCTCGAAGGGCCGGCGATGGCCGTTGATGACGATGTCGTTGATCGTCAGGTAGATCGCATGCTCGCTGTCCGGCCACTTCAGCTTGTAGGTGTTGCCCTCCAGCTCGTTCGGACGGTCGAGCGGCTCGGACATGTAGATGACGTCGGCGCCCTGATCGACCTTCGGCTCTTTCTCGGCGCTTTCCGAGACCGAGAGCACCGAGCCGGTCACATCGTTCGGACGGTAGGTTGTGCAGCCTTTGCAGCCCGTCTCGTAGGCCTGCATGTAGACGTCCTTGAAGGCTTCGAAGCCGATGTCCTCGGGGCAGTTGATCGTCTTGGAGATCGAGCTGTCGATCCACTTCTGCGCCGCCGCCTGCATCTTGACGTGCTCGGCGGGGGCCAGCGTCTGGGCGTTGACGAAGTAATCGGGCAGCGGGCGGTCGCCGAACTTGTCGCGCCACATCTGCACGGCGTAGTCGACCACCTCTTCCTCGGTCCGGCTGCCGTCGCGCTGCAGCACCTTGCGGGTGTAGGCATAGGCGAAGACCGGCTCGATCCCCGAGGAGACGTTGCCCGCGTAGAGGCTGATCGTCCCGGTGGGCGCGATCGAGGTCAGCAGCGCGTTGCGGATGCCGTGCTCGGCGATCGCGGCGCGCACGTCCTCGTCCATGTTGCGCATGTTGCCGGAGTTCAGGAAGCCGTCCTTGTCGAAGAGGGGGAAGGGCCCCTTCTCCTTCGCCAGTTCCACCGAGGCCAGGTAGCTGGCCCGGGCGATGGCCTTCAGCCAGGCCTCGGTCTGGGCGGCGGCCTCGTCCGAGCCGTAGCGCAGGCCCAGCATCAGCAGCGCATCGGCGAGGCCGGTGACGCCCAGGCCGATCCGGCGCTTGTTCTGCGCCTCGGCCGCCTGTTCGGGCAGCGGGAAATTGGAGGCATCGACCACGTTGTCCATCATGCGGATGGCGGTGGCGACCAGCTCGTTCAGGGCCTCCTCGTCGAGGCGGGCGTTCTCCTCGAAGGGGTCGCTGACCAGCCGCGCCAGGTTGATCGAGCCGAGCAGGCAGGCGCCGTAGGGCGGCAGCGGCTGCTCGCCGCAGGGGTTGGTCGCGGCGATCGTCTCGCAGTAGCCGAGGTTGTTCGCCTCGTTGATGCGGTCGATGAAGATGACGCCGGGCTCGGCATAATCATAGGTCGACTGCATGATCTTGTTCCACAGGTCGCGCGCCTGCACCGTGTGGTAGACCTTGCCGCCGAACTGCAGGTCCCAGGGGCCGTCCGCCTTGACCGCTTCCATGAAGGCATCGGTCACCAGCACCGACAGGTTGAACATGCGCAGCCGCGCGGCGTCGGACTTGGCGGTGATGAACTGCTCGATGTCCGGGTGATCGCAGCGCATCGTCGCCATCATCGCGCCGCGGCGGGAGCCTGCGGACATGATGGTGCGGCACATCGCGTCCCAGACGTCCATGAAGGACAGCGGGCCGGAAGCATCGGCGGCCACGCCGTGCACATCGGCGCCGCGCGGGCGGATGGTGGAGAAGTCGTAGCCGATCCCGCCGCCCTGCTGCATGGTCAGCGCGGCTTCCTTCAGCATGTCGAAGATGCCGGCCATGCTGTCGGGGATGGTGCCCATGACGAAGCAGTTGAACAGCGTCACCCGCCGCGCGGTGCCCGCGCCGGCGGTGATGCGGCCGGCGGGCAGATACTTGAAATCCTCCAGCGCGGCATAGAACTTTTCTTCCCAGGTCTCGGGATCCTTCTCGACCCGCGCGAGGTCACGGGCGATTCGACGCCACGTATCTTCGACCGATTGGTCGATCGGTGTGCCGTCCGCCTTCTTGAAGCGGTATTTCATATCCCATATCTGCTCGGCGATGGGGGCGGCGAAACGGGTCATAGGCGAATCCTGATCTTTGGCAGCGTCTTGCAGGCAGCCACAATAGCTTGAACGCCCGCGCATTTCCACTACCCTATCTTGATAATTTGGGGGGTCCCTTGGGTCACATCAATCTGATCAAGCTGAGCGTTGGCACAGGGTCCGTCGAGGGGCTGGAACGCTGGCAGAAAAGCGCCGCGGCCCGCGGGCCGAGCGGCAACTTGCGCCACGTCACCCGCATGTGGCCCAAGCGCGAGGAGGAGATCCTCGCCGGCGGGTCGATCTACTGGGTGATCAAGGGCGTGATCCAGTGCCGCCAGCGCATCCTGGGGCTGGAGGAGGTCCGCTCCAGCGACGGGGTGCGGCGCTGCGCCATCGTGCTGGAGCCCAAGCTGGTGCGCACCGCCCAGGCGCTGCGCCGTCCCTTCCAGGGCTGGCGCTACCTCAAGCCCGAGGACGCGCCCGCCGACCTCAGCGAGGCGCGGCAGGGTGACGATGCGCTGCCGCCCGAGCTGGCCGGCAAGCTGGCGGAGATCGGGATTCTCTAACCCGCCCTGAGCGCGGACCGCTCTGCCGATCAACTGAAACGCCCCGGCCCTGCCCCGGCCCTACCCCGCCGAAGCCTAGAGGTTCAGCTTTCGCTGCAGCCGCACCAGGATCGCGCGTTCCTCGTCGCTGCCCGCCGCGCGGCGCGAGCGCCAGAGCGTCGCCTGGCTTTTCAGGATCAGCCCGTCGGACAGCAGCTTGAGGTGGTTCGCCCGCAGCGTCTCGCCGGTGGAGGTGATGTCGGCCACCGCCTCGGCGGTGAGGTTCTTCACCGTGCCCTCGGTCGCCCCCTGGCTGTCCACCAGGCGGTAGTCGGCGACGCCCGCCTTGCGCAGGAAATCCCGCACCAGGCGGTGATACTTGGTGGCGATGCGCAGCCGGTGGCCGTGCTCGGCCCGGAAGGC
>JBPEXR010000461.1:0-9587 GCA_052031355.1 Paracoccaceae bacterium | reverse complement strand
GCCCCGGCGCACACGGCCGCAGCGACGAGCGGCGTGCCAAGCCGCCGCACGAGCAGGGAGGGTTTGCCGGGTGATCGTGGTCCTGTTGCAACTGGCTGGCGCCGCGGCGCTGATACTCTGGGCGGTGCGCCAGATCCGCAACGGGGTCGAGCGTGCCTTCTCGGCCCAGTTGCGCGGCTGGCTGCGCCATTCGGACGGCGCGCGCGCCCGCGCCGCCGCCACAGGGGGCCTGGCGGCGCTGCTGTTGCAAAGCGCGACGGCGGTGACCATGCTCTGTGCCGGTTTCGCCGTCAGCGGCACCATGGCCCCGGCCACCGGGCTGGCGATCGTGCTGGGCGCGGACCTCGGCTCGGCCGCCGTGGTGCAGGTGCTGCTGCTGCGGATGGACTGGCTGGCACCGCTGGCGCTGCTGATCGGGGCCAGCCTCTTCCTGCGCGGCAGCGGGCGGCGCAAGCAGGTGGGGCGCATCCTGGTGGGCCTCGGCCTGATCCTGACGGCGCTGGACCTGATGCGGGCCGCCACCGCCCCTTTGCGCGACAGCCCGATGGTGGAGATGGCCGCCGGCTACCTGGGCACCGACCTGCTGGCCGCCTTCGCGCTGGGGGCAGTGCTGGCCTGGGCGATGCATTCCTCGGTCGCGGCGGTGCTGCTGTTCGTGACCTTCGCCGCCGAGGGGCTGATCGGCCTGCCCGCGGCGCTGGCGCTGGTTCTGGGCGCGAACCTGGGCGGCGGGGCCATCGCCTTCGGGCTGACGCTGGGGGCCGAGCCGCCAGCCCGGCAGCTGACGGCGGCCAACCTGGCGCTGCGCGGCGGCGGCGCGGCACTGGCGCTGCTGGGCCTGGCCTTGATGCCGGCGGACTGGCTGCCGGCCTGGCCCGCCGCCAGCGCCGCCATGGGGCTGCACCTGGGGTTCAACGCCGCGCTGGTGCTGCTGGGCCTGCCGCTGATCGGCCCGGTCACCCGCCTTGCCGGCTGGGCCCTTCCGACGGCGGCCGACACGCCCGCCCCGCGGGTCAGCGCGCTGAACCCCGAGGCGCTGCAGGACCCCGAACGGGCGCTGGCCTGCGCCACGCGGGAGCTTCTGCGCATGGGCGAGGAGATCGAGAGCATGCTGACCCCGGCGATGTCCCTCTTCGCCGATTGGGACCCGTCGCGCGCCGAGGCGATCGCCAAGCGCGAGGCCGCCGTCGACAAGATGCATTTCGAGACCAAGCTCTACCTCGCCAAGCTGCACCAGGGCGAGCAATCCGAGGCGGTGGCGAGCCGCGCCATGCAGCTGGCCACGGTGGCCGCGAACCTGGAAAACGCGGGCGACGTGATCTCCGACGCGCTGGTGGGCATGGCCAAGCGGATGCACGCACAGGGGCTGGCCTTCTCGCAGGACGGCTGGCGCGAGCTGGACGATTTCCACGACCGCGTCCGCGCCAATGCGCAGATCGCCCTCAACGTGCTGATGACCGCCGATCCGGACGCCGCGCGGCAGCTGATCGAACAGAAGGAAGAGGCCCGGCGAGTCGAGGCCGAGCTGCAGCGCCGCCACCTGGCGCGGCTGCGCAGCGGCGGGCCGGAAAGCCTGGAGACCACGAACATCCACCAGGAGGTGCTGCGCGCCCTCAAGCAGGTGAACACCGGCTTCTGCTTCGTCGGCTACCCGATCGCCGAGCAAAGCGGCGAGCTGCGCCAGACCCGGCTGAAAGGGGCGGTGGGCCGCTAGAGGCGCGGCGCGCCGCAGGGCGTAGGCGTCAGGCCGCCTCGAAGGGGCGCAGGCTGTCGCGGAACCGGTCCAGGAATTCCAGCGTGATCATCGACGGGCTCTTGTGGATCGGCCGCACCAATGCCAGCCGGTGGAAGAGCGGCGCATCGAAAGGCCGGAAAAGCACGCCCCGCCCGGCGTAGCCGCGGGCGTCCAGCTCGCTGATCACGGCAACGCCGGCGCCCAGGGCCACCAGCTCGCAGGCGGCGGTGAACTGGCGCGTCTCGATCCGCGGCTCCGCCTCCACCCCGGCGCGGCTCAGATGCTCGGCGAAGTCGCGCTGGAAGGCGCTGTCGCGGCGCGCCAGGATCAGCGGCTGGCCGCGCAGGTCCGCCGGGCGCACCACCTCGCGCGCTTGCAGCGGATGCCCCTCGGGGAAGATGCAGACGGTGCGGATGTCCACCGTCTCGCTGTGCACCGCCGGGTGCGGCTCGAACCCGTCGGTGATGGCGCAGTCGTATTGCTCGCCGATGATCCATTCCATGATCCGCTCTGGCCGGTCGGGCTCCAGCGTGGCGGTGACGCCGGCGCGGGTCTTCAGGAAATCGGCCAGCACCTTGGGCAGGTGGCTGGTGGCGAAGCCCGGCAGGCAGGCGATCTTCAGATGCCCCGCCCGGCGGTCGAGAATCGCGCGGCTGACCTCGCCGATATGGTCCATCCGCTCGATCAGCTTGCGCAGGTCGGGCAGCAGGAAACGGCATTCCTGCGTCGGAACCAGACGGCCGCCGCGCCGCTCGAAAAGGGTAAACCCCATCTCGCGGGACAGGTCGACCAGCAGCCGGCTGACCGCGGGCTGGGAAATCCCCAGCTCCTCCGCCGCGCGTGTCATGGTTCCGTGATCTGCCACGGCTATCAGCGCCTCAAGCTGGCGCAGGCGGAAGCGCATCGCGACCCTCCGTCGAAGGCTGGTGAAACACGCTGGAGGCATAACATGATGTTATTCAAGAAGCCTACGGAATTTTATTGTATTATGTCGGGCGGCCTGTATCGTCCGACTCGCTCGAAGGCGCGGGGCCGCTGTGCAGCTCGCCGCGCAGGATTCTGGGAGGACCACATGAAAAAGACTCTGCTCGGCGCAACGCTCGCCGCAACGACCGCGCTCTCGCCGCTGGCGGCGATGGCCGAAACCGAGATCCAGTTCTGGCACGCCTTCACCGGCCGCCTTGGGGACCTGGTCGCCGAACAGGTGGCCACGTTCAACGAACAAAGCGACGAATACGAGGTCGTCGCCTCGCACAAGGGCAACTACTCCGAGACGCTGAACGCCGGCATCGCCGCCTTCCGCGCCGGCGAGCAGCCGCACATCCTGATGGTCTTCGAGGTGGGGACCGCCACGATGATGGGTGCCAAGGGTGCCATCAAGCCGGTCTACGAGGTGATGGAGCAGGCAGGGGCCGAGTTTGACCCCGACGCCTTCATCGGTTCGGTCAAGGGCTACTACACCACGCAGGACGGCGAGATGCTGTCGATGCCCTTCAACTCCTCCACCCCGGTGCTGTGGGTCAACCGCGACGCGCTGGAAGAGGCCGGCATCGACCCCGACGTCGATCTGTCCACCTGGGAGCAGGTCGGCGAAGTACTGACCCAGCTCAAGGACGCGGGCCATTCCTGCCCGATGACCACCGCCTGGCAAAGCTGGATCCACCTGGAGAACCTGTCGGCCTACCACAACGTGCCCTTCGCCACGAAGGACAACGGCTTTGGCGGCACCGACACCGAGCTGGCGTTCAACAGCCCGGTCCAGGTCAAGCACATCGAGACGATGGGCCAGTGGGCGCAGGACGGCAAGTTCGTCTACGCCGGCCGCCGCAACGAGGGCGGCGCCAACTTCCGCGCCGGGGAATGCGCCCTCTTCACCGAAAGCTCCGCCGGCTACGCGGGCATCAGCTCGGAGGCCGAGTTCGACTTCGACGTGCGGCCCCTGCCCTATTGGTCGGACGCCGAGGGCGCGCCGCAGAACACCATCATCGGCGGCGCCTCGCTGTGGGTCATGGAGGGCCACGAGGACGAGGATTACAAGGGCGTCGCGGCGTTCCTGAACTTCCTGTCCAGCCCCGAGATCCAGGCCAAGTGGCACCAGGATACCGGCTACCTGCCGATCACCTCGGCCGCGGGCGATCTGACGCGTGAGCAGGGCTTCTACGAGGAGAACCCCGGCACCGACATCGCCGTCAAGCAGATGACCGCGAAAGAGCCGACGGCCAACTCCAAGGGCCTGCGCCTGGGCAGCTTCGACCAGATCCGCGCCATCATCGACGAGGAGCTGGAAGGCGTCTGGTCCGGCGACAAGGACGCGCAGGCCGCCCTCGACAGCGCCGTGGAGCGCGGCAACGAGCTGCTGCGCCGTTTCGAGCGTTCGGCAAACTGAGCCCATGAAACCCGCGCCGGGCGCTTCGCCGCCCGGCGCTTTTTCGTTCCAGGAGATCGCCCATGGAGAAGCGCGTCACATTCCGTGGCTGGCTGCTGCCGCTTCTGCTGATCGCCCCGCAGGTCGTCATCTCGGCGGTCTTCTTCTTCTACCCCGCGGGACAGGCCGTCTGGCAATCGCTCTACATCCCCGACCCCTTCGGCCTTTCGGCGCAATTCGTCGGGCTGGAGAACTTCGAATACCTGCTCGGCAATTCCTATTACCGCGCGTCCTTCATCACCACGGCGATCTTCTCGACCCTGGTGACGCTGGTCTCGATGATCCCGGCGCTGTTCCTGGCGGTCCTGGCCGACCGGCTGATCAAGGGCGCGGGCACCTACCGCACGCTGCTGATCTGGCCCTACGCCGTGGCGCCCGCCGTCGCCGGCGTGCTGTGGCTTTTCATGTTCAACACCCGCGTCGGCATCGTCGCCTGGTACCTGGGCAAGCTGGGCTATGACTGGAACCACGTGCTGAACGAGGCCGAGGCCATGGGCCTGGTCGTCGTCGCCTCCGCCTGGGGGCGCATCAGCTACAACTTCCTGTTCTTCTTCGCCGCCCTGCAGGCGGTGCCGAAGTCCCTGATCGAGGCCGCGGCCATCGACGGCGCGCATTTCTGGCGGCGCTTCTTCACCATCGTGCTGCCGCTGCTGTCGCCCACGACCTTCTTCCTGCTGGTCGTCAACATCGTCTATTCCTTCTTCGAGACCTTCGGCGTGATCCACACGATCACCTCGGGCGGGCCGCAGCAGGCGACCACGATCCTGGTCTACAAGGTCTATGCCGACGGCTTCGTCGGGCAGGACCTTGGCTCCTCCGCCGCGCAATCGGTGATCCTGCTGATCCTCGTCGGGCTGCTGACGGTGATCCAGTTCAAATTCGTTGAAAAGAGGGTGCACTATTGACCAGCGAAGCTGTGAAAGTGGCCCCCGTCGCGGCGCATGAGCCGCCGCCGGGCATGGTCGAGCGGCGCGGCCGCGGCCTGTGGCTGACCCATGTCTTCATGATCCTGGGCGTGCTGGTGATCTTCTTCCCGATCTGGCTGGCCTTCGTCGCCTCGACCGTCTCGCAGCCCGAGATCGTGCGCCCGCCGATGCCGATCCTGCCCGGCGACCAGTTCTTCGAGAATTACCGCAAGGCGCTGTTCTCGGGCGTGAACGTGCCGGTGCTGACCATGCTGGGCAACAGCCTGATCATGGCGCTGGGGATCTCCATCGGGAAGATCATCATCTCGCTGCTCTCGGCCTTCGCGATCGTCTATTTCCGCTTCCCGGGACGGCGCCTCTTCTTCTGGGCGATCTTCATCACGCTGATGCTGCCGGTCGAGGTGCGCATCGTCCCCACCTTCGAAGTGGTCGCGGGCTTCGGGATGCTGAACAGCTACTCGGGGCTGATCTTCCCGCTGATCGCCAGCGCCACGGCGACCTTCCTCTTCCGCCAGTTTTTCCTGACGGTGCCGGACGAGCTGGCCGAGGCGGCGCGGGTGGACGGGGCGCGGCCGATGCGCTTCTTCCTGGACATCCTGCTGCCGATGAGCCGGACGAACATCGCGGCGCTTTTCGTGATCCTCTTCATCTATGGCTGGAACCAGTACCTCTGGCCGCTGCTCATCACCACCGATCCGTCGATGAACACCATCGTCATGGGGCTCAAGCAGATGTTCCCCTCGGGCGACGACATCGCCGACTGGCCGGTGATCATGGCGACCTCCATCCTGGCGATGATCCCGCCGGTGATCGTCGTCATCTCGATGCAGAAACTTTTCATCCGCGGCCTCGTGGACAGCGAGAAATAGAACATGACCACATCAGTTGAACTGCGCGACATCCGCAAACGCTTCGGCAAGACCGAGGTCATCCACGGCGTGGACGTCGCCATCGAGCAGGGCGAATTCATCGTCATCGTGGGCCCCTCGGGCTGCGGCAAATCCACCCTTCTGCGCATGGTCGCGGGGCTGGAAAGCGTCACCAGCGGCGAGATCCTGATCGACGGCACCCGCGTGAACGAACGCGAGCCGATGGAGCGCAACATCGCCATGGTGTTCCAGAACTACGCGCTCTACCCGCACATGACGGTGCGCCAGAACATGGGCTACGGGCTGAAGATCGCCCGCATGCCGAAAGAGGAGATCGCCCGCAAGGTCGCCGAGGCGGCCGAGCTGCTGCAGCTGACGCCCTTCCTCGACCGCCGCCCGCGCGAGCTGTCGGGCGGCCAGCGCCAGCGCGTCGCCATGGGCCGCGCCATCGTGCGCGAGCCGGCAGTCTTCCTGTTCGACGAGCCGCTATCGAACCTCGACGCCAAGCTGCGCGTGCAGATGCGGCTGGAGATCAAGGAGCTGCAATCGAAGCTGGGGATCACCTCGCTTTACGTCACGCACGACCAGGTCGAGGCGATGACCATGGCCGACCGGATGATCGTCATGCACGACGGCATCGCCGAGCAGATCGGCACGCCGCTGGAGGTCTACGAGACGCCGCGCACCGTCTTCGCCGCGCAGTTCATCGGCTCGCCCTCCATGAACGTGATGGACGGCGCGGTCGAGAAGGGCCACGCGGTGCTGCCCGGCGGCCACCGCCTGCCCGTGGCCATCGCCCATTCCGGCCCGGCGCGCATCGGGCTGCGTCCCGAACACGTGGTGGTCGACCCCGAGGGCCCCCTCGCCTTCGACGTGGCGCTGGCCGAGCCGCTGGGCGCCAACACCCTGCTGCACGGGCGCCTCTCGGGCAGCAGCGAGGCCTTCAGCATCTCGTTGCCCGGGGTGCACCGCGCCGATGGCGGCACCATGCGCCTTTCGGCCCGGCCCGAGCATCTGCACCTCTTCGATCCGCAAAGCGGGCAGCGGCTGGGATGAGTAGCCCGCGCCCCGCGCAGACCGCCCCCGCCCGCCTGCCGGCCCTGCGCCGGCGGCCGGGGATGGTGCACCTTTACGGGCACCGGGGCGCGCGCGGGGTGATGCCCGAGAACACGATGGAGGGCTTTCGCCACGCCTTCGACATCGGGCTGAAGGCGATCGAGGTGGACGTTCTGACCACCCGCGACGGCATCGCGGTGCTGACGCACAACCCCGCGCTTCTGGCCGAGACGACGCGCGGCGCCGATGGGGCCTGGCTGGCCGGCACCGGCCCCGCGATCCAGGACCTGTCGCTGCTGGAGCTGGGCGCCTTCGACGTCGGGGCGATCCGCGGCGGCTCGGACTACCACGCGAAGTTCCCCGACCAGGCGCGGCTCCAGGGCGCGCGGGTGCCGACGCTGGACGCGCTCTGTGCGCTGGTGGCCGAACGGCCCGGCGTCTGGCTGAACGTCGAGGTCAAGAGCTACGCCAACGCCCCCCGGCTGACCGCCCCGCCCGAGGCGCTGGTCGCCGCCACGCTGGAGCCGCTGCGCCGCCACGGGCTGGCCCCGCGCAGCCTGGTGCAAAGCTTCGACTGGCGCGTCCTGGCCGCCTTCGAGCAGGCCGCCCCGGAGATCCCGCGCGCCTATCTGAGCTACCTGGACCGCGCCGCGCCGACCATGCAGCCCAACATCTACACCGGCTCGCCCTGGATGAACGGGCGCGATCTGGACGCCGAAGCGGGCGCCGGCCCCGCCCTGCCCCGGCTGATCGCCGATCTGGGCGGCGCCGGCTGGGCCCCCTACTTCGAGGATCTCACCCCCGCCGCGCTGGAGGCCGCCCATGCCGCGGGGCTTTGCGTCAACGTCTGGACGGTGAACGCGGCCGAGGATATCGCGCGCATGGCCGAGATGGGCGTCGACGGCATCATCACCGACTTCCCGGCGCGGGCGCAGAACGTGCTGGACGGCCTCGGCCTCGACTGGCGCGAGCCGGGGGCCGAGGAGGCCTCCGGCGCCTAGGGCCGGCCGCCCGAACCTGCGCCATTGACTTTGCCGCGCTGCGGCGTTACCTCTGCCCAACCTTTCGTTTCCTGCCGCGTGAGCAGTGCGCCCGGACGGGCCCGCATCCGGAACGAGGGGGGCCTTATTCCCAAGATCACGCAGGGGAAGATGTCCGCCGTCCCGCAGGGACGGTCGGGCCTCGCTCACCCGTCCGCCGAAGCGCGGGCCAGATCCGCGGTGCCCCCGGGGCACCCGAAAGGACTTACTTGAACGATTTCAACATGATGAACCTGCCGGCCCAGCTGGTGGACCGGCTGACCGCGAACGGCATCACCGAACCGACCCCGATCCAGGCGCGCGCCATTCCGCACGTGCTGGAGGGGCGCGACGTGATGGGCCTGGCGCAGACCGGCACCGGCAAGACCGCGGCCTTCGGCCTTCCGCTGGCCACCGGCCTGCTGGAAGCCACCGGCAAGCCGGCCCCCAAGACCGCCCGCAGCCTGGTGCTGGCGCCCACGCGCGAGCTGGCGACGCAGATCGCCGAGACGCTGCGCGATCTGCTGACCGGCACCCGCATCCGCGTCGACATCGTCACCGGCGGCAAGGCGATCGGGCCGCAGGCGAACCGCCTGGCGCGCGGCACCGACCTGCTGGTCGCCACCCCCGGCCGGCTGATCGACCTGATGGACCGCGGCGCGGTGTCGCTGCGCGAGACGGTCTTCCTGGTGCTGGACGAGGCGGACCAGATGCTGGACCTCGGCTTCATCCACGCGCTGCGCAAGATCTCGGCCAAGCTGCCCGCCGAGCGGCAGACGATGCTCTTTTCGGCCACCATGCCGAAGCAGATGAACGAGCTGGCGCAAAGCTTCCTGACCAACCCGGTGCGGGTCGAGGTCTCGCCCCCGGGCAAGCCGGCGGACAAGATCACCCAATCGGTGCATTTCGTCGAAAAGGGCGACAAGACCGCCCGCCTGATCGACCTGCTGGACACCCACCGCGAGGAACGCGCCATCGTCTTCGGCCGCACCAAGCACGGCTCCGAGAAGCTGTCGCGCGTGCTGGACAAGGCCGGCTTCGCCGTCGCCGCGATCCACGGCAACAAGAGCCAGGGCCAACGTGACCGCGCCATCCGGGCCTTCCGCTCGGGCGAGGTGCGGGTGCTGGTGGCGACCGATGTCGCCGCCCGCGGCATCGACATCCCCGACGTGAAGCACGTCTACAACTACGAGCTGCCCAACGTGGCCGAGAACTACGTGCACCGCATCGGGCGCACCGCCCGGGCCGGGGCCGATGGCGCCGCGGTGGCCTTCTGCGCCCCCGACGAGATGGGCGAGCTGAAGGCGATCGAGAAGACCATGGGCCGCGGGCTGCACGTCGCCCACGGCGAGCCCTGGGAACACGCCGCCCCGCCGAAAGGCCGGGGTCGCGGCCGCGGTGGCAAGCCCTCCGGCGGCAACCCGGGCGGCGGCAACGCGGCCGGCCGCGGCCGGCGGCCCCGTCGCCGCGTGCGGGCCGCGTAAGGCGCCTTCCACTTCCGCAGCCTTTGACCGCCCGCGCCCCTCCGGCGCGGGCGGTTCGCGTTGGGGCCGCGGG
>JBPEXR010000460.1:0-1515 GCA_052031355.1 Paracoccaceae bacterium | reverse complement strand
CCGATGCCGAAGAGCAGCAGCAGGTAGCCGGCCACGCGGTGCATGAACTGCACGGTGCCGTCATTTTCCAGGAAGTTGCGCCAGAGGGGCTGCAGCTCCAGCATCTGCGGCGGCAGGAATTCCCCGGCCATCAGCGGCCAGTCGGTATAGGCGCGCCCGGCGTCGTTGCCGGCGACCAGCGCGCCCAGCAGGATCTGCACGAAGGCCAGGTGCAGAAGGCCGGTGCCCATGCCGAACATGGCGCCGTCGCGACTGCGCCGGGCCTGCAGCAGGTCACGCTCCTCCCGCCCCAGCAGGAAGACGTACCAGGCGATGAAGCCCAGGATCACGAAGGCCAGCCCAAGGTGCGTCGCCAGCCGGTAGGGCGCGACGTCCAGCATCTCGCCGCCCAGGCCCGAGGCGACCATCCACCAGCCGATCGCCCCCTGCAGCCCGCCCAGGGCGCCGATCCACAGCAGCCGGCCGTGCCAGCCCGGCGGCACGCGGCGCGCCAGGGCGAAGCCGGCGAACCCCAGTGCCCAGACCAGGCCGATGACGCGGCCCAGCTGGCGGTGACCCCATTCCCACCAGTAGATGGTCTTGAACTCCGCAAGGCTCATCCCGCGGTTCTGCAGCTGGTATTCGGGGATGGCGCGGTACTTCTCGAACTCGGCCTCCCATTCGGCGGCGCTGAGGGGCGGCAGCGCCCCGGTGACCGGGCGCCATTCGGTGATCGACAGCCCGCTGTCGGTCAGCCGCGTCAGCCCGCCCACGGCGATCATCACCACGACCAGCGCGAACAGCACCATCAGCCAGGCGCGCACCGCGCGGCGGGCGCCGCGCCGGGGGCTGTCGATCATGCCGCCGCGGGGTTCTTGCCGGGGCGCCTGGCCCTGGCCGACTTCTTCGAAAATGCTGCGCTTGCCGCTCATCTTCCGCCTTTCCTGTGGGGGAACCCCCGGTCGTGGCGGAGACTATGCCGCGGCGCCCGCGGCTTCAACTAGCCGCGACGTTCTGCCCATCGCACCATCTGTCGCAGCACGCCGTGCAGCATCTGCACGTCGGCGCGGGTCAGCGGCAGGCGCGACCACATGTTGCGCAGGTTCACCTTCATGCCCTCGGCCTTGTGCTCGGGGAAGAAGAAGCCCGCCTCGCCCAGCCGGTCCTCGTAGTGGCGGGCCAGGTGCTCGACCTCGCCATGGCTGGCCCAGTCGGTCCTGGCCAGCTCGTCGCGCCGCGGCGCGGCGGGGATCGCGGCGCGGCCCCATTCGTAGGCGGTCAGCAGCACGCATTGCGCCAGGTTCAGCGAGGCGAACTGCGGGTTCACCGGGACCGAGATGATGGCATTGGCTTGGGCGATATCCTCGTTCTCCAGCCCGGCGCGTTCAGGGCCGAACAGGATGGCGACCTTCTCGCCCCGGGCGGCCTTCTCGCGCGCGGCCTGCATCGCGGCCTCGGGGGTGAAGACCGTCTTCGTCAGCCCGCGCGGCCGGGCGGTGGTGGCGAAGACATAGTCGCAATCGGCCAGCGCGGCGG
>JBPEXR010000046.1:0-5308 GCA_052031355.1 Paracoccaceae bacterium | reverse complement strand
TAGCCGGGGCGCGCGGGCCCCGGCGCTGTGATCATGCGGCGGCGGACATCAGGCCCTGCGCCTTCACCTGTTCGTAGGTCTCGTCCAGCGCGCGGCGGGCGCGTTCGATCAGCTGGTCGATCTCCTCGGGGCGGATGACCAGCGGCGGGGCAATGATCATCCGGTCGCCGACGTGGCGCATCACCAGGTTGTTGGCAAAGCAGCGTTCGCGGCAGATGTAGCCGACGGTGCCGGGCGCCTCGAAGGCGGCGCGGCTGGCCTTGTCCGGCGTCAGCGCGATGGAGCCCATCAGCCCCTTGATCCGCGCCTCGCCCACCAGCGGATGGTCGGTCAGCGCTTCCCACTTCTGCTTGAGGTAGGGGCCGGCCACCTCGGCCACGTGGCGGACGATGCCCTCTTCCTCGATGATGCGCAGGTTCTCCAGCGCCACGGCTGCTGCGACCGGGTGGCCCGAATAGGTGTAGCCGTGGTTGAACTCGCCCTGTCCGATCACCGCGGCGACCTCGTCGCAGACGATGGAGCCGCCGATCGGCGCGTAGCCGGAGCTGAGGCCCTTGGCGATCGTCATGATATGCGGGCGGATGCCGACGGTCTGGCTGCCGAACCAGTTGCCGGTGCGCCCGAAGCCGCAGATCACCTCGTCGGCGATCAGCAGGATGCCGTGCGCGTCGCAGATGCGCTGGACCTCGGGCCAGTAGCTGTCGGGCGGCACGATCACGCCGCCGGCGCCCTGCACCGGCTCGGCAATGAAGGCGGCGACCCGCTCGGGGCCGATCTCCTGGATGGCGCGCTCCAGCTCGCGGGCGCGGGCCAGGCCGAAGGCCTCGCGCTCCATCTCGCCGCCCTCGGACCACCAGTCGGGCTGCGGGATGTGGTGGATGTCGGGGATCGGCAGGCCGCCCTGCGCGTGCATCCCCGACATGCCGCCAAGGCTGCCGCTGCCCACGGTCGAGCCGTGGTAGGCGTTGTGGCGGCTGATGATCACCCGGCGCTCGGGCTGGCCCTTCTCGGCCCAGTAGTGGCGCACCATGCGGATGTTGGTGTCGTTCGCCTCCGACCCGGAACCGGCGAAGAAGACGTGGTTCAGATCGCCCGGCGCCAGCTCGGCCAGCTTGGCGGCCAGGGCGATGGCGGGGACGTGGGTCGTCTGGAAGAAGGTGTTGTAATAGGGCAGCTCGCGCATCTGGCGGGCGGCGACCTCGGCCAGCTCGTCGCGGCCGTAGCCGATGTTGACGCACCAGAGCCCGGCCATGGCGTCGAGGATCTCCTCGCCCTCGCTGTCGGTCAGGGTCACGCCCTTGGCGCGGGTGATGATCCGCGCGCCCTTCTGCGCCAGCTCGTCCCCGGCGGTGAAGGGGTGCATGTGGTGGGCTGCGTCCAGCGCCTGAAGCTCGGCGGTGGGCATGTGGTTGCTGATCTGGGCCATGGCGCGACCTTTCGAATGCTGGGGGTGACACCGCGGGCGGGGCCCGGGGCGGGGGTTGCGCCGAAAATATGATCAAATTTTTGCCGGGTCAATCGAATCACCCAAGCTCGCCGGCGGCCTCCAGCGCGGCGCGCACCTGCTCCATTCCCTGCAGCACGTCCTCGCGGATCGCGCGGGCCGCGCGCTCGCCGTCGCCTGCGCGCATGGCGTCCAGCGTCTGCTTGTGCTGGTCGGGCAGGTTCTGGGTGCCCATCCGCCCGCAGACCACCCGCAGCGAGGGGCCGAAGCGCAGCCACAGCCCGGCGGCGAGATCGTGCAGGATCGGCGCCCCGGCCAGGGCATAGAGCCGGTCGTGGAAGGCGTGGTTGTGGCGCAGGTACCCGCCCACGTCGCCCCCGGCGATGGCCCGGTCGAGGGCGGCATCCTCGCGCGCCAGCGCCTCCAGGTCGGGCGGCGTGGCGCGCTGCGTGGCCAACAGGATAAGGTGCGGCTCGATCGCCTGGCGGGCGAAGATCAGCTCCGTCACGTTGTCGGCGCTGAGGCGCGGCACGCTGACCCGGCGGTTGCCCTGGCTTTCCAGCGCGCCTTCCGCGATCAGCCGGCGAATCGCCTCGCGCACCGGGGTCATCCCGGCGCCCAGCGCCTCGGTCAGGCCCTGGATCGTGACCGGCTGGCCCGGGGCCATCTCGCCGAAAAGCACCATCTCGCGCAGCTGGCGATAGACGGTTTCATGGGCCGGAAGACGGATGCGTTGCACCGCCGCCCCCGCCGAGTCCTGAGAGCCGTGAGAAGCTATGCCCGATCCCTCCGTCCTGCCGCCGCGCGCCCGCCTTGCGAGTTTATCGCGGCCATGAAAACATTGCCATATTGCCAGATGGGGCAATATTTGATCAAATTCGGTCAAGGGAACAACCCCGTCGTCCAACAGGAGAAGCCAATGCCTAAGAACCTGACGCGCCCGCTTGCCGCCGCCCTGGTGGTGGCCGCCGGCGCCGCCACCGCGGAAGAGGTCCGGGTCTACAACTGGTCCGATTACATCGACGAGGATCTTCTGACCAAGTTCGAGGAAGAGACCGGGCTGGACCTGGTCTACGACGTCTTCGATTCCAACGAGCTGCTGGAGACGAAGATGCTGGCCGGCGGGTCGGGCTACGACGTGGTCGTGCCCTCGGGCACCTTCCTGCAGCGCCAGATCCAGGCCGGCGCCTTCCAGAAGCTGGACAAGGACAAGCTGCCCAACCTGGAAAACATGTGGGACGTCGTCACCCAGCGGACCGAACAGTACGACCCCGAGAACGCCTATTCGATCAACTACATGTGGGGCACCACCGGCATCGGCGCGAACGTCGGCAAGGTGCAGGAGGCGCTGGGCGAGGATGCGCCGCTCGATTCGCTGGAGCTGGTGCTGAACCCCGAGAACATGGAAAAGCTGGCCGATTGCGGCGTGCACTTCCTGGACGCCCCGGCCGAGATGATCCCGATGGCGCTGAACTACATCGGCGAGGATCCCAACAGCCACGACCCGGAGGTGATCGCCAAGGCCGAGGAAGTGCTGGGCGCGGTGCGTCCCTACATCCAGAAGTTCCACTCGTCCGAGTACATCAACGCGCTGGCCAACGGCGATATCTGCGTCGCGGTGGGCTGGTCCGGCGACATCCTGCAGGCGCGTGACCGCGCGGCCGAGGCCGACAACGGCGTCGAGATCGTCTACAACGCGCCCAAGGAAGGCGCGCAGATGTGGTTCGACCAGATGGCGATCCCGGCCGATGCGCCGAACCCCGAGGGGGCGCACAAGTTCCTGAACTTCATCATGGACGCGCAGAACATGGCCGCGGCGTCGAACTACGTCTACTACGCCAACGGCAACAAGGCCTCGCAGGAGTACCTGGAGGAAGACGTTATCGGCGATCCGGCGATCTACCCCTCCGAGGAGACGCTGGAGAACCTCTTCACCACCACGCCCTACGATCCCAAGGTGCAGCGGGTGGTGACCCGCCTCTGGACCAAGATCAAGTCCGGCACCTGACGGACCCGGCCCCGCGCCCCTGGGCGCGGGGCGACGCCTTTATCCCCGCTTCCATTCCCCAGTCGCAGGACCCGCCCATGGCGCAACCCTCGCCCCAAGCTCCCTTTGCCCCCTGGGACGATCCGCAGGCCACACCGCTGATCCGTTTCCAGAACGTCACCAAGCGCTTCGGCGATTTCACCGCCATCGACGACCTCAGCCTCGACATCTACGAGCGGGAATTCTTCGCCCTTCTCGGCCCCTCCGGCTGCGGCAAGACCACGATGATGCGCATGCTCGCGGGCTTCGAAAGCGTGACCGAGGGCCATATCGAGCTGGCCGGCCAGCGGCTGGAGGGCGTGCCGCCCAACAAGCGCGCCGTGAACATGATGTTCCAAAGCTACGCGCTGTTTCCGCACCTGACGGTCTGGGACAACATCGCCTTTGGCCTGCGCCGCGACCGGATGCCGAAGGAGGCGCTGGCCGAGCGGGTCGAGAAGATGTTGAAGCTCACCCGGCTGGAGAAGTTCGCCCGCCGCAAGCCGCACCAGATCTCCGGCGGGCAGCGCCAGCGCGTCGCCCTGGCGCGCAGCCTGGCGAAGGCCCCCAAGCTGCTGCTGCTGGACGAGCCGCTGGGCGCGCTGGACAAGAAGCTGCGCCAGGACACCCAGTTCGAGCTGATGGACATCCAGGAAAGCACCGGCACCACCTTCGTGATCGTCACCCACGACCAGGAAGAGGCGATGACCGTCGCCTCCCGCGTGGCGGTGATGGACGAGGGCCGGCTGATCCAGGTCTCCACGCCCGACGCCATCTACGAGACGCCCAATTCCGTCTACGTCGCCGACTTCATCGGCGATGTGAACATCATCGAAGGGCGCTGCCGCAGCCGCGACGGCGAAAATGTCGAGATCGACTGGGCCGAGGGGCAGACGCCGCTGATGGGGCGCTCCGCCCATGCCTTCGCCCCCGGCGACGCGGTCCATTTCGCGATCCGCCCCGAGAAGGTGACGATCAGCGCCGACCGCCCCGAGAAGGCCGCCAACGCGGTGCAGGGCCGGGTGCATGACATCGCCTACCTGGGCAATATCTCGACCTACCACGTCGAACTGCCCGACGGGCGCATCCTGAAGGCGCAGACCGCCAACACCCGGCGCATCGCGCGGCGCCGGTTCACCTGGGAAGATACCGTGTGGCTGAGCTGGACCGCCACCGCCGGCATCCTGCTGGAGCGTTGAGATGCGGCGCGCGGTCCTGATCCTGCTGCCCTACGCCTGGCTGCTGGCGCTGTTCCTGGTGCCCTTCGGCATCGTGCTGAAAATCTCGCTGTCGGACGTGGCGCTGTCGATCCCGCCCTATACGCCGACGCTGGACCTCTCGGGCGGCTGGGCCGCCTTCACCGCCTTCCTGTCCGAGCTGGATCTGGAGAATTACTTCTTCCTGACGACGGACGACCTCTACTGGAAGGCGTATCTGTCGTCGCTGCAGATCGCCGCGATCTCCACCGTGCTGGCGCTGCTGGTCGGCTATCCGATCGCCTACTCCATGGCCCGCGCGGCGCCCGAATGGCGCCCGACCCTGCTGATGCTGGTGATCCTGCCCTTCTGGACCTCCTTCCTGATCCGCGTCTATTCGTGGATGGGCATCCTGGCGCAGGAGGGGCTGCTGAACCAGTTCCTGCTCTGGCTGGGGGTGATCGACGCGCCGCTGACCATTCTGAACACCCGCACGGCGGTGCATATCGGCATTGTCTACACCTACCTGCCCTTCATGATCCTGCCGATCTACGCGGCGCTGGAGAAGATGGACGACAGCCTGCTGGAGGCGGCCGAGGACCTGGGCTGCTCGCGCACCGAGGCGTTCTGGCGCGTCACCGT
>JBPEXR010000459.1:0-3176 GCA_052031355.1 Paracoccaceae bacterium | reverse complement strand
GACATGCGGCAGGGCTCGCCCACCTACCTGCAGTGGACCGGGGCGGAGCTTAGCGAGGCGAACGGGCGGCAGATGCTGGTGCCCGAGGGCTGCCTGCACGGCTTCGTCACCCGCGTTCCGGGAACCGAGATCGTCTACAAGTGCAGCGCCTATTACGCGCCCGAGGCGGAGGTCGCGGTGCGCTGGGATGATCCGGACCTCGGCATCGACTGGGGGCTGAAGACGGCGCCGATCCTTTCGGCCCGCGACCGCACGGCACCGCTTGCGCGCGACATCGGCCCGCTGGCGCAATGGGAGGGCGCGGCGTGAGGCTGCTGGTCACCGGCGGGGCCGGGTTCATCGGCTCGGAACTCGTGCGCCAGGCGGTGGAGGCGGGGCATGAGGTCACGACGCTGGACGCGCTGACCTATGCCGCGAACCTGGCCAACCTTGCCCCCGTCGAGGGCGCGCCGAACCACCGGTTCGTCCAGGCGGATATCCGGGACCGGGCCGCCCTGGGGCCGATCTTCGCGGAGGCTGCGCCCGAGGCGGTCTTGCACCTCGCGGCAGAAAGCCATGTCGACCGCTCCATCGACGCGCCGGGGGCCTTCGTCGAGACCAACGTGACCGGCAGTTTCAACCTGCTGGAGGCCGCGCGCGCCTATTGGGAGGGGCAGGGCCGCCCCGCGGGCTTCCGCTTCATCCATGTCTCCACCGACGAGGTGTTCGGCAGCCTCGCGCCCGCCGATCCGCCCTTCGATGAATCGAGCCCATATCGGCCCAACTCGCCCTATTCCGCCTCCAAGGCGGCGAGCGATCACATGGCCCGCGCCTGGCATGAGACCTACGGCCTGCCGGTGATCGTGACCAACTGCAGCAACAACTACGGCCCCTATCATTTCCCCGAGAAGCTGATCCCGCTGACCATCCTGAAGGCGCTGGCGGGCGAGCCGATCCCGGTCTACGGCGCCGGGGAGAACGTGCGCGACTGGCTGTTCGTGGCCGACCACGCCGAGGCCTTGCTGGCGGTGGCGGGGCAGGGGCAGCCAGGCCGCACGTACCTGATCGGCGGCCGCGCCGAGCGGCGCAACATCGACCTGGTGCGCCAGATTTGCGCGATCCTGGACCGGCTGCGCCCCGCGGGCGCGCCGCACGATGGGCTGATCACCTTCGTGCCGGACCGGCCGGGGCATGATCTGCGCTACGCGATCGACCCCTCGCGGATCGAGGCGGAGCTGGGCTGGCGTCCGCGCACGTCGCTGGAGGAGGGGCTGACGCGCACCGTGTCCTGGTACCTCGCGCGCGAGGATTGGTGGCGGCCGTTGCTGGCGCGCGACGGCGTCGGGGCGCGGCTCGGCCTGGGCACGGCGGCGGAGGTTGCGCGGTGAGCCTGCTCGTTTTCGGCACGGGCCAGCTGGGCACCGCGCTGGTGCGGCTGGCGGCGGAACGGGGGCTGGAGATGCAGTGCCTAAGTCGGCGAGAGGCTGACCTGGCCACACCCGGCGCCTGTGCCGCGGCGATCGAGGAGCTGCGCCCAACGGCCGTCATCAACGCCGCCGCCTACACCGATGTCGATGGCGCAGAAGCGGAGGAGGCGTTGGCCACGCGGATCAACGGCGCCGCCCCGGGCGAGATGGCCGAAGCCTGCGCGGCGCGGGCGATCCCGCTGGTGCACATCTCCACCGATTACGTCTTTGACGGCGCGGGCAGCGCCCCGCACCGGCGGCAGATGCCGACCGCGCCCTGCAACGCCTATGGCCGCAGCAAGCGGGCGGGGGAGGCGGCCGTGCGGGCCAGCGGCGCGCGGCACGTGATCCTGCGCACCTCCTGGGTGTTCTCCGGCACCGGGCGGAACTTCCTGACCACCATGCTGCGGCACGGGCAGGAGGGCGCGACATTGCGCGTGGTGGCCGACCAGGTGGGCGGGCCGACCCCCGCCGCCGCGCTGGCGGAGGCGGCGCTGGCGTGCGCTTCGGCGATGCAGGAGGGCGCGGAGGGTGGCACCTACCACTTCGCCGGCACGCCGGCGGTCAGCTGGGCGGAGTTTGCGCGGGCGATTTTCGCGGCCGCGGGGCGCCGGGTCACGGTCGAGGAGATCGCCACCGCCGACTGGCCCGCGGCGGCGGTGCGGCCGTTGAATTCCCGGCTCGACTGCGCCGCATTCACGGCCGATTTCGGGGTTAAGCAACCCCGGTGGGCCGACTACCTTCCCGCGGCGATTGCCGAGGCGGAAGCGGCCAAGAGGGAGGGGCAGGCATGACGCAACGCAAGGGAATCATCCTGGCGGGCGGGGCAGGGACCCGGCTGCACCCGGTCACGCTGGGCCTGTCGAAGCAGCTGCTGCCGGTCTACGACAAGCCGATGATCTACTACCCGCTTTCGGTGCTGATGCTGGCGGGCATCCGCGAGATCGCGGTGATCACCACGCCGCAAGACCAGGCGCAATTCCAGCGCCTCCTGGGCGACGGCGGGCAATGGGGGCTGTCGCTGCACTACCTCGTGCAGCCCAGCCCGGACGGCCTGGCGCAGGCCTATATCCTGGCCGAGGATTTTCTGGACGGCGCGCCCTCGGCAATGGTTCTGGGCGACAACATCTTCTTTGGCCACGGGCTGCCGCGCGAGCTGGCGCAGGCGGACCGGGCGGCGGGGGCCACGGTCTTCGGCTACCGCGTGGCGGACCCGGAGCGTTACGGCGTGCTCGATTTCGGCCCCGGCGGGCTGGACGCGCAGGGGGAGGCGCCGCGGCCGCGCGCGATCATCGAGAAACCGGACCGGGCGCCTTCGCCCTACGCGGTCACCGGGCTGTACTTCCTCGACGCCTCGGCACCCGACCGGGCGCGGGCGGTGCGCCCCTCGGCCCGCGGCGAGCTGGAGATCACCTCCGTCCTCGAAAGCTACCTGCGCGACGAGGCGCTGGAGGTGCGGCTGATGGGGCGGGGCTACGCCTGGCTCGACACCGGCACCCACGGCAGCCTGCTGGACGCGGGCAACTTCGTGCGCACCCTGTCCGAGCGGCAGGGCCAGCAGGTCGGCTGCCCGGAGGAGATCGCCTTCGCGCAGGGCTGGATCGACGCGGCGCGCCTGCGCGAGGAGGCCGCGCGCTACGCCAAAAGCGCGTATGGCGCCTACCTGGCGCGGCTGGCTGGGGACAACGGCGCCTAGCGCCGTATGGCGATGCCGCGGCCGGCACCTTCGGG
>JBPEXR010000458.1:0-2284 GCA_052031355.1 Paracoccaceae bacterium | reverse complement strand
CCATCCGATTCACCCTGGACGGGGAAACGGTCGAGGCGGCGCCGGGGCAGACCATCTGGGAAGTGGCGCATGGCCGCGGCCTGAAGATCCCGCACCTGTGCCACAAGCCGGCGCCCGGCTACCGCCCGGATGGCAACTGCCGCGCCTGCATGGTGGAGATCGAGGGCGAGCGCACGCTGGCCGCCTCCTGCATCCGCACGCCTGAGGCGGGGATGGTGGTCCGCACCGCCTCGCCCCGGGCCGAGGGCGCCCGCCGCATGGTGATGGAGCTGCTGCTCGCCGACCAGCCGCCGCGCGAGGAGGCGCACGACCGCGCCGCGCAGATCTGGCAGATGGCCGAGGCGAACGGCACTCACGCCAGCCGCTTTCCCCAGATGGAGGATGCGCGCATCCCGCTGCTGGACGACAGCCACGTGGCGATGCGCGTCAACCTGGACGCCTGCATCCAGTGCGGGCTTTGCGTGCGGGCCTGCCGCGAGGTGCAGGTCAACGACGTGATCGGCATGGCCGGGCGCGGGCACGACACCTTCCCGGTCTTCGACTTCGACGACCCGATGGGCGAGAGCACCTGTGTCGCCTGCGGCGAATGCGTGCAGGCCTGCCCCACCGGGGCGCTGATGCCGGCCTCCATCGTGGACGAGGCGCAGCGCGGCGACCGCGCCGACATCGACGAGGAGGTGCGTTCCGTCTGCCCCTTCTGCGGCGTCGGCTGCCAGGTCAGCCTGAAGGTGAAGGACGGGCGCATCGCCTATGTCGAAGGGGTCGACGGGCCGGCGAACGAGGGGCGGCTTTGCGTCAAGGGCCGCTTCGGCTTCGACTACATCCACCACGGCCACCGGCTGACCCGCCCGCTGATCCGCCGCGAGGATGCCCCGCCAAAGGGGCTGAACGTCGATCCCGCCAACTGGCAGGAGGTCTTCCGCGAAGCCAGCTGGGAGGAGGCGCTGGACGCCGCCGCCGGCGGGCTGGCCCGGCTGGCACAGGCCCACGGCGGGCGCGCCATCGCCGGCTTCGGCAGCGCCAAGTGCACCAACGAGGAGGCCTACCTCTTCCAGAAGCTGATCCGCCAGGGTTTCGGGCACAACAACGTCGATCACTGCACGCGGCTGTGCCATGCCTCCTCGGTCGCCGCGCTGATGGAGAACGTCGGCAGCGGCGCCGTCACCGCGACCTTCAACGAGATCGAGAACGCCGATGTCGCCATCGTCATCGGCGCCAACCCGGTGGAAAACCATCCCGTCGCGGCGACCTATTTCAAGCAGTTCGCCAAGCGCGGCGGCAAGCTGATCGTCATGGATCCGCGCGGCGTCGGGCTGCGCCGTTTCGCCGACCGGATGCTGCAGTTCCGCCCCGGCACCGATGTCGCCATGCTGAACGCGATCATGCACGTGATCGTCGAGGAAGGCCTCTACGACAGCCAGTACATCGCCGCCTTCACCGAGAACTGGGAGGCCGAGAAGGCGCACCTGGCCCAGTTCCCGCCCGAGAAGATGGCCGAGGTCTGCGGCATCCCGGCGGAGGAGCTGCGCGCCGTCGCCCGCAGCTTCGCCACCGCGAAGGCGGGGATGATCTTCTGGGGTATGGGCGTCAGCCAGCACATCCACGGCACCGACAACGCCCGCTGCCTGATCGCCCTGGCGCTGATGTGCGGCCATGTCGGCCGGCCCGGCACCGGGCTGCACCCCTTGCGCGGGCAAAACAACGTGCAGGGCGCCAGTGACGCGGGGCTGATCCCGATGTTCCTGCCCGATTACCAAAGCGTCACCGACGGCGCGGCGCGGGCGCGCTTCGGCGCCCTCTGGGGCGGCACGGAAGTCGCGCCGGAGAAGGGGCTGACCGTCACCGAGATCATGGACGACATCCACGCCGGCGGCACCCGCGGCATGTATATCCTGGGCGAGAACCCGGCGATGAGCGATCCGGACGTCGCCCATGCCCGCGCCGCGCTGGGCAAGCTGGAGCACCTCGTGGTGCAGGACATCTTCCTGACGGAGACGGCGAATTATGCCGACGTGATCCTGCCTGCCTCGGCCTTCTTCGAGAAGTCGGGCACGGTGACCAACACCAACCGCCAGGTCCAGATGGGCCGCCCCGCGGTGCCGCCGCCGGGCGAGGCGCGCGAGGATTGGCGCATCACGGTGGACCTGGCGCGGCGGCTGGGGCTCGATTGGTCCTATGCCTCCCCGGCGGAGGTCTTTGCCGAGATGAAGCAGGGCATGGACAGCCTCGACAACATCACCTGGGACCGGCTGGAGGCCGAGGGCGCGGTGACCTATCCCTCGCT
>JBPEXR010000457.1:0-12243 GCA_052031355.1 Paracoccaceae bacterium | reverse complement strand
GGGGTGTAGCCGCGCGCGTGGCGCTGGAACAGCTTGATGCCCAGCTTCGCCTCCAGCGCGTCGATGTGGCGGATCACCGTGGCATGGTGCACGCCCAGCACCTCGGCCGCGCCGCTGACGGTGCGCAGCCGCGCCACGTGAAAGGCGGTGCGGATTTCGTCCCAGCTGTCCATGGCCGCTCCCTTCGCTTGGCCCACCCAGATGACCGCAGGGCCGGGCGATGTGCAAGGGTGCACAGGCGGCGGGCCGTGACGCGGCGCCCCCGCGCGCCGGGGTGGTGCGGGGCCGGCCCGCTTGACTCTGCCCGCCGCCGGGTCTAGAGGCGGACCCAATCCGGGAGTCCGTCAAGCTTCCGGTCCCATGGGCACAGGCCCGGGATCGCCCCCCGTCAGCGCGTTGCGCCCACGGGGGCACTTGGCATTTGAGCGGGCCCGCCCCATCTGGGCCCTGGGTCCGAAACGCTGCGAGGTGCGCGATGTTTGAAAATCTGTCCGAACGTCTCTCCGGCGTATTCGACCGGCTGACGAAACAGGGCGCCCTGGGCGAAGAGGACGTGAAGGCCGCCCTGCGCGAGGTGCGCGTCGCGCTGCTGGAGGCGGACGTCTCGCTGCCCGTCGCGCGCGATTTCGTCAAGGCGGTGCAGGAAAAGGCCACCGGCCAGGCGGTCACCAAGTCGGTCACCCCGGGCCAGCAGGTCGTCAAGATCGTCCATGACGAGCTGGTGCACGTCCTCTCCGGCGAGGGCGAGCCCGGCGCGCTGAAGATCGACAATGCCCCGGCGCCGATCCTGATGGTCGGCCTGCAGGGTTCGGGCAAGACGACGACGACCGGCAAGCTGGCCAAGCGCCTGAAGGACCGCGACGGCAAGCGCGTCCTGATGGCCTCGCTGGACGTCAACCGCCCCGCGGCGATGGAACAGCTGGAGATCCTCGGCCGGCAGATCGGCGTCGACACGTTGCCGATCGTCAAGGGCGAGGACCCGGTCGCCATCGCCCGCCGCGCCAAGACGCAGGCCAGCCTGGGCGGCTACGACGTCTACATGCTGGATACCGCCGGCCGGCTGCACATCGACCAGGAGCTGATCCAGCAGGCCGCCGACGTGCGCGACGTGGTCCAGCCGCGCGAGACGCTGCTGGTGGTCGACGGGCTGACCGGCCAGGTCGCCGTCGAGGTGGCCGAGGAGTTCGACGCCAAGATCGGCATCTCCGGCGTCGTGCTGACCCGGATGGACGGCGACGGCCGCGGCGGCGCCGCGCTGTCGATGCGCGCGGTCACCGGCAAGCCCATCAAGTTCGTCGGCCTGGGCGAGAAGATGGACGCCCTGGAAACCTTCGAGCCCGACCGCATCGCCGGCCGCATCCTGGGCATGGGCGACATCGTCGCGCTGGTCGAGAAGGCGCAGGAGACCCTGGAGGCCGAGCAGGCCGAGCGCATGATGAAGCGCTTCCAGAAGGGTCAGTTCAACATGAACGACCTGAAGATGCAGCTTGAACAGATGCTGAAGATGGGCGGCATGGAAGGGATCATGGGCATGATGCCCGGCATGGCCAAGATGAAGGGCCAGATGGATGCCGCCGGCTTCGACGATTCGATCCTGCGCCGCCAGATCGCGCTGATCCAGTCGATGACCAAGAAGGAACGCGCCAACCCGCAGATCCTGCAGGCCAGCCGCAAGCGCCGCATCGCCGCCGGCGCCGGGCTGGAGGTGAGCGAGCTGAACAAGCTTCTGAAGATGCAGCGCCAGATGGGCGACATGATGAAGAAGCTGGGCAAGAAGGGCGGCCGCGGCATGCTGAAACAGGCGCTCGGCGGCATGTTTGGCAAGGGCGGCCTGCCCAAGGACATGGCCGGGATGGACCCCAAGGCGCTGGAGGCCGCGGCCAAGCAGATGGGCGCCGGCGGCAAGATGCCCGGCGGCCTTGGCGGCCTGGGCGGGCTGGGCGGCGGCGCCCTGCCCCCGGGCCTCAGCGGTTTCGGGAAGAAGAAATGACCGAGATCCCGACCCTCGAGACCGAGCGCCTGCGCCTGGTGCCGCCGAGCCTGGAGTTCAAGGAGGCGGAAGCCGCCTTCATGGCCTCCGAGCGTTCGCACTTCGTCGGCGGCCCGATGCCGGCGCACCGCATCTGGCGCATCATCGCCGTGCAGCGCGGCCATTGGGACCTGCTGGGCTATGGCATGTTCGGCGTTATCGACAAGGCCACCGGACAGCCGGCCGGGATGGTCGGCCTCTGGGGCCCCGAGCCCTGGCCCGAGCCGGAGCTGGCCTATCACGTCTATGCCCCCTTCGAGGGGCGCGGCTATGTCACCGAGGCGGCGCGCGCCGTGCGCGACTGGAACTTCGGCGCGCTGGGACGCGACCGGCTGGTGTCGATGATCGACCCGGCGAACGGCGCCAGCCAGGCGGTGGCGCGCAAGCTGGGCGGCTACAACACGGGCGAGCGTTTCTCGCCCGAGCAGAACGACACTTTCGTCGACATCTGGCGCTACGACGCCCCCGGCACAGGAGCAGCGGCATGACCCAGGCCCCGACGCCAGACGGCATCACCGAGGCCGACGAGGCGACGCGCCGCGCCGCCGAGGTCCTGGCCGATCACCGCGACAGCATCGACCGGCTGGACGCGATCCTCGTCTACACCCTGGGCGAGCGGTTCAAGCACACCCAGGCGGTGGGCCGGCTGAAGGCCGCCCACGCGCTGCCCCCGTCCGACCCGGCCCGCGAAGCACAGCAGATCGCGCGGCTGGAGGATCTCGCGAAACGGGCCGACCTCGACCCGGAATTCGCCAAGAAATTCCTGGCCTTCATCATCCAGGAAGTCATCAAGCACCACGAAAGCCACCAATCCTGAGGCCCTCCCGCCTCGACGCCATTCAAAGGAGACATCAAATGGCCATCAAGATCCGACTCGCCCGCGGCGGCTCCAAGAAGCGCCCCTTCTACCGCATCGTGGCCGCCGACAGCCGCATGCCGCGCGACGGCCGCTACATCGAGAAGCTGGGCACCTACAACCCGCTGCTCCCCAAGGACAGCGAAGAGCGCGTCCGCATGGACACCGACCGCGTGCAGTACTGGCTGGGCCAGGGCGCCCAGGTGACCGATCGCGTCGCCCGCATGCTGGAAGCCGCCGGCCTGGCCGAGAAGAAAGAGCGTAACAACCCCAAGAAGGGCGCCCCGGGCAAGAAGGCCCAGGAGCGCGCCGAGGAGCGTGCCGCCAAGCAGGCCGAGGCTGCCGAGGCCGCCAACGCCCCCGCCGAAGAAGCCGCGGCCGAAGAGTAAGGCCGAGGGCGGCGCATGGGCCCCTTCCCGGATGCCTTTCAACAGGACCTGGACCGGCTCATGCGCTGGCGCCGCGACGTGCGGCGTTTCAAGACCGATCCCGTCGAGGCGGCGCTTCTTGCGCGTTGCCTCGACGCCTTCCGCAGCGCGCCCTCGGTCGGCCTGTCCGAACCCTGGCGGCTGCTGCGCCTGACCTCCCCCGATGCCCGCAACAGCGCCCGGCGCAACTTCGCCGCCGCCAACGAGGCCGCCCTGCGCGGCTATTCCGGTGCGCGGGCGGAACGCTATGCCCAGCTCAAGCTCTCCGGCCTCGACGCCGCGCCGGAGCTTCTGCTCGTCTGCTGCGACGAGGCGACGGAAAAGGGCGCGGGGCTGGGCACCGCCACCATGCCCGAGATGCGGCGCTATTCCTGCGTCGCGGCGATCACCCAGTTCTGGCTGCGCGCCCGCGCCGCCGGGCTGGGCGTCGGCTGGGTGTCGATCCTCGACCCCGCCGCGCTGGCGCGCGATCTGGACCTGCCCGCCGACTGGGCCGTGGTCGCGCTGCTCTGCATCGGCTGGCCCGAGGCCGACAGCGACACGCCCGAACTGGAACAGGCCGGCTGGGAAAGCCGCGCCGCCGAGCTGCCGATCGAGACCCGCTGATGCTGCTGCGCCCCGTTCGCACATTGATGCTGCTTGGCGCTGCCTTCATCGCCGGCATCGTCTATGAAAAGGCCAACCATGCCGAGGCCTGCGCCGAGAACCCGGCCGCCTGTCACCGAGGAGAGCGTGATGTCTGACCACCCCGAGGCCCTGATCTGCGTCGCCGCCATCGCCGGCGCCTTCGGCGTCGCAGGCGAGGCGCGGCTGAAAAGCTTCACCTCCACCCCCGAGGACGTCGCCACCTACGGCCCGCTGATGACCGCCGACGGCGGCGCGCATTTCGAGGTGGAGATCACCGGCCGCACCAAGAACGGCCTCACCGTGCGGCTGAGCGGCGTCGCCACCAAGGAAGAGGCCGACGCCCTGCGCGGCACCAAGCTTTACGTCCCGCGCGAGCGGCTGCCGGAGCTGGAGGAGGACGAATACTACCACGCCGACCTCATCGGCCTTGAGGTGCGCGACACCGGCGGCACGCTGCTGGGACGCGTCAAATCGGTGCAGAACCACGGCGCAAGCGATCTGCTGGAGGTGCACGGCCCGGGGCTGACGGCCACGGTGCTGCTGCCCTTCACCCAGGCCGCGGTGCCCACCGTCGATCTGCGCGCCGGCCGCATCGTCGCCGATCCGCCGGCGGGACTTTTCCCCCAGCCCAAAGGGGCTTAGCGCGGGGCCGCCGTCCAGCCGGCGGGAACGAAGCCCCCCGGGGCGCGTTAGGGGGCCAAGGGCACATTTGCCCGGGCTTTCAGGAAAGGTCCCCCCATGCTGGAATGGATTCTCATACTCCTGGCGATCGCCGCCATCGCCGCAATGCTGGGCTTCGGCCGGCTGTCGGGTATCGCGCTTTCGGGCGCGAAGATCCTTATCGTCATCGCGCTAATTCTCTTCCTGCTGGTGCTCTTCGGGGTCATCGGCCTGGCCGGATAGGCCGCCCCGCGCGACCGAAACCCGTGCCGGCGCGCGCCCGCGCCGGGCAATGAAGTCTTGCATGGGCGCGGCTTTCACCAAAACCCGCCCCCATGCAGGACGACGATTCCCAGAACTCGCCCCCGGCCCAGCCACGGGCCCGCCCGGACGCCGCCGCGGCCGCCCCCGCGGGCCGCAGCTTCGGGCGCAAGTCGATCACCGCCTCGCGCCGCCCCCGCGCGCTGATGGAGGAAGAGCGCCTCGCCGGCGCCTGGTGCGCGCAGATCATCACCCTTTTCCCCGAGGCCTTCCCGGGCGTTCTGGGCGAAAGCCTGACCGGCCGCGCCCTGCGCGACGGGCTGTGGCAGATCGAGACGACGGACCTGCGCCGCTTCGGCGAAGGGCGCCACCGCAACGTCGACGACACGCCCGCGGGCGGCGGCGCCGGCATGGTGCTGCGCCCCGACGTGCTGGGCCGGGCGATCGAGGCGACCCGCGCGGACGCCCCGCCCGATCGCCCGCTCGTCTACCTGTCGCCCCGCGGTCGGCGCTTCGACCAGGCGATGGCGCGCCGTTTCGCCGCCGGGCCGGGCGTCACGCTGATCTGCGGCCGCTTCGAGGGCGTGGACGAGCGGGTGATCGAACACTACGGGATCGAGGAGGTCTCGCTGGGGGACTTCGTGATGACCGGGGGCGAGATCGCCGCGCAGGCCTTGATCGATGCCAGCGTTCGGCTTATACCGCGCGTGCTCGGGAATCAGGCATCCACCGAGGAGGAGTCTTTCTCGGACCATCTGCTTGAGCATCCGCAGTACACGAAACCCGCGGTCTGGAACGGTCGCGCGATACCCGAAATTCTTCTTTCGGGCCATCACGCGAAGATCACCGACTGGCGGCGGGCCATGGCCGAAAGGCTGACGAAGGAACGACGACCTGACCTCTGGCGGGCTTGGTGTGCGGCGCACAACAGGGACCCGGACGAAGACCAAGAGCTCTGAGGACGCGCAAATCTTTGCGGCAAACCGCAAGCACATAGGAGAATGGCGATGGACCTGATCGCTCAACTGGAGGCCGAGCAAATCTCGGACCTCGGGAAAGACATTCCCGACTTCAAGGCCGGCGACACCGTGCGCGTTGGCTACAAGGTGACCGAAGGCACCCGCACCCGCGTGCAGAACTACGAAGGCGTCTGCATCAGCCGCAAGAACGGCAAGGGCATCGCGGGTTCGTTCACCGTTCGCAAGATTTCCTTTGGCGAGGGCGTGGAGCGCGTGTTCCCGCTGTACTCGACCAACATCGAAAGCATCACCGTGGTCCGCCGCGGCAAGGTGCGCCGCGCCAAGCTGTACTACCTGCGTGCACGCCGTGGCAAATCGGCCCGTATCGCCGAGCAGAGCAACTACCGCGCCCCCAAGGCTGGCGCCGAAGCGTAAGGACCGGCGAGATGAAAAAAGACATCCACCCCGACTACCACGTCATCAACGTCAAGATGACCAACGGCGACGTCGTTCAGATGCGCTCGACCTACGGCAAGGAAGGCGATTCGCTGTCGCTCGACATCGATCCTTCGGTGCACCCGGCCTGGACCGGCGGCACCTCGCGCCTGATGGACACCGGCGGCCGCGTCTCGCGCTTCAAGAAGAAGTACGAAGGCCTGGGCTTCTAAGACGCCCCTGCCGACGGACAGTGAAGGACGCCGCCCCCCGGGGCGGCGTTTTTCGTATGGCGGGTGCGATATGGCGTGGCTGGGTCCGCGAGATCGAAGCTGCGCCGACTGCGCGCTTGCCTGGCCCGCCTCCAACTGCGCCCGCGACCTGGTTCGCTGCGAACTGCTCGTGCGCCCTGCCCCTCCGCGAGCCGCACGCTCCTCTAGCCCCACCGCATGCCACACATGCGCCCTGCCAAACTTCAGGCGCCGCGCCTCCGCAGCCCGTCCGCAAGCCACACGCTCCCCTGCCCCACGGCAAACCACGCTCCCGCCGCATCGCTGAAAACTGCGCGTTCGCCCTGCCCGACTTCGGGCGGCACACTCCCCCCTGCCCCGGTGCAATCCGGGCGCTCGTCCTGCCCCGCCGCAACCCACGCGCTCCCTCACCCCCGCGGCAAAGCAAAAGGCCCGCCGTCACCGGCGGGCCTTCGCATGTCGGGCGCTGGGAGCCGCGCCTCAGCTGCTTTCTTCCGCCGGACCGTCCTGGGTGGGGGTGCCGCCGCGGTGCTTGGCCGGCCCGCCCGGCGCCTCTTCCGCCTCGATCTGGGCGGGCGCCGCCACGTTGGAAACCTTGAAGGTCTGGGTCGCGCCGTCCTTCGCCTCGCCCAGGTAGATGGTCTGGTGCGGGAAGGGGATCTCGATGCCGCGCTCGTCGAAGATGCGCTTGACGATGGCGTTGTAGGCCCGGCCCACGCCCCACTGGGTGCCCGGCGCGCATTTGATCCGCGCGCGCAGCACGATGGCGCTGTCGCCGAAGGCGTTGAGGCCGAACCACTCGAAATCCTCGAGGATTTTCTGCGCCTGTTCGGGATCGCTGCGCAGTTCCTCGAAGGCGTCGAACATGGCGGCTTTCACCTCCTCCACGTTCTCGCGGTAGGCCACGCCCATCTCGCACAGGAAGTAGCCGAAGCCGCGCATGTAGTTGGTCACCAGGTCCACCGCCGAGAAGGGCACGATGTGGTAGGCGCCTTGCAGATCGCGCAGCGAGACGCTGCGGATGGTCAGCTTCTCCACCTCGCCGGTGATGCCGCCGACGGTGATCACGTCGCCCACGTTGATGGCGTTCTCGAACTGGATGAAGATGCCGGTGATGATGTCCTGCACCATCTTCTGCGCGCCGAAACCGATCGCCAGACCCAGCACACCGGCCGAGGCCAGCAACGGCGCGATGTCGAGGCCGATCTCCGCCAGCACGAACATCAGCGTGATCACCGCCAGCGCGACCGTGGCGGCGTTGCGCAGCAACGTCAGCAAGGTCTGCTCGCGCGCCGAGGCGACCTTGCCGTAGCTGGGGTTCAGCCGGTAGTCGATCCAGCTGTTCAGCCCCAGCCAGATCGCCGCCGAGGCGAGCAGCACCAGCAGCACGCTGGCCACCGTGCCGCTGAACTGCAGCCCCATGTTGGAGCCCAGCCAGCCGCCCACGTCCAGCCAGCCGATTGCGTCCAGCGCGAATGCGGCCACCGCGATGATGATCAGGATGCGCAGCAGGAACAGCGCCCGCGGCACGAAGCCGTTCAGCCGCCGCTCCAGCAGCGGCAAGCGCTCGTTCACCCATTCCGGCAGGCGGACGCCCTTGCGCATCGCGCGGCCCAGCCAGCTGGAGACGACGACCCCCACCAGCACCGCAAGGGCGATCTGGCCGGAGGTGGCGAAGGTGTCGAAGACCACGCGCGCCGGACGCGTCAGCACGGTAATCGCCATGGCCGCCAGGTAGATCAGCGCCAGCCAGTGCCAGTGCCGCGCGACGAAGGCGACCGAGCCACGCTTGCGCGGCTCGCCGGGCTGGGTGCCCAGCATCCAATGCGCCACCGGCTGGCGGTTGCGCAGCACCAGGTAGATCGCGATCGCCAGCACCAGCACGCCAAGGACGGCCGTGCCCGCGCGCCCGGCGGCGTAGGACACCTCCGAGTTCAGGATCGGCACGACCAGCAGCTGCCCGTAGCCCAGGATGCCGACCAGCAGGTTCAGCCAGCGCGACAGGTACTTCGCCGCCTCGTCCTGCAGCGGCAGGATGCGCAGGCTGCCCGATGCGGGGGATAGCAGAAGGCGCACGCCGACCTTGATCATCTCGACCAGCAGGAAGGCGTTCAGGTACAGCGTCTGGCGCAGCGCGATCTCGCCGAACTCGCCGAAGGCCAGCAGCGCCAGCGCATAGCCCGCGGCCCAGGCCAGGATGACGATCAGCACGTCCATCAGCCCCGAGGCGCTGAACATCATCACCGACCGCGCGATCGAGCCGCCGCGCGCGCTGGCGCCCATGCGGCGGTAGATCGGCACCGCCGCGCGGCGCAGACCGAAGAAGACAAGCACCGTCCCCGCGATCACCAGCAGCAGGTCCGTCGCCGCGGCCACGAGCGCCGGGATCTCCTCGCCCGAGAAGCCGGAGAGCAGCGCCGGGGCCCGCTGAAGGCGCCGCCAGGTCAGCGAGGCGGCATCGGCGATATTCTCGGCCGCGCCTTGCGTGACCAGCGCGATCTGCCGGCCGATCGAGACCTCGTCCGTGGCCGCCTCGACCACCGCCTCTTCCACCGGCTCGGGCTCGGCAAGCTCTGCCGCACGCTCCAGCTCGGCGATCAGGGCGTCGCGGGCGGCCTCGTCGCGCAGGATGTCCGCAAGGACCCGCGCCGGGTCGGTGATCGCCGCCTCGGCGCCAGCCTCGACCGCGGCCTCGCCTTCGGTCGCCGCCTCCTGCGCCATGCCCGCGCCGGGGGCGAGGACAAGTGCCGCGGCGATTGTCAGGCTCAGGAGGATCGCGCCCAGCGACGCGCGCAGGGCCGCAAGGGCCTGGAACGGCGCCCGAGGCGGGCGCGGAAAGCATTTCGTCATGGGAGGGTCACCGTCTCGTTGCACTATCACCTTCGCGCGCATTCGCGCAGAATCCGGCGCAAACCCTAGGTCATGTGGCTGCAAGTTCAACCAATCGGCCGCCAAACCGCCCCCGAGGGCGCCGAACCAAGGGCTATTCAGCCGCCCCTCGCGCGGCCCGCCCGCGGCGAGGTCGCGAAAATACCACATGGGGCGCGAAATCGGTTGGGGCACTTGCGCCGGGCTCTCTTGCAAGTGCCACAACATGTAGTATTGGCAACAATCAGCCGAGAGCGAAAATTCCAAGGGGCAGGGCCGAATGGCGCATATCATCGTGGTGGGCAACGAAAAGGGCGGGGCGGGCAAGTCCACCGTCTCGATGCACGTGGCCACGGCGCTGGCCCGCATGGGCCACAAGGTCGGCGCGCTGGACCTCGACCTGCGGCAGAAGACCTTCGCCCGCTACACCGACAACCGCGCCGCCTTCCTGAAGCGCGAGGGGCTGGAGCTTCCGGGCCCGATGTACCGCGACCTGCCGCAGATCGACCCGGCCACGCTGGGCGAGGGCGAGAACGTCTATGACCACCGCCTTTCCGCCGCCGTGGCCGAGCTGGAGACGACCTGCGACTTCATCCTGATCGACTGTCCCGGCTCGCACACGCGCCTTAGCCAGGTGGCGCATTCGCTGGCCGACACGCTGGTGACCCCGCTGAACGACAGTTTCGTGGATTTCGACCTGCTGGCCCGCATCGACGAGAACGCGGACCGCATCCTGGGCCCCTCGGTCTATTCGGAGATGGTCTGGAACGCCCGCCAGCTGCGCGCCCAGGCCGGGCTGGAGCCGATCGACTGGGTGGTGCTGCGCAACCGCATGGGCGCCCAGCAGATGGTCAACAAGCAGAAGATGGAGCGCGCGCTGGAGCGTCTGGCCAAGCGCATCGGCTTCCGCAGCGCCCCGGGCTTCCATGAGCGTGTCATCTTCCGCGAGCTCTTCCCCCGCGGTCTGACGCTGCTGGACCTCAAGGACATCGGCGTCAAGCAGCTGAACATCTCCAACATCGCCGCCCGGCAGGAGCTGCGCGACCTGATCAAGGCGCTGAACCTGCCGAAGGTCGAGGTGAACTTCTAAGGCGCCTCCGGCCCGCGGCCGTCCATCCCCGCCAGCCGGCGCAGCACCGCGCGCAGCACCTGCGCCTCCTCGTGCGTCATGCGCTGCGCCAGCCGTGCGTCGTAGTCGCGCGCCACGCCGCGCAGGTCGCGGTAGGCGGCGGTGCCCAGGGCGGTCAACTCCAGGTATTCCAGCCGCCGGTCGCCGGTGTCCCGCTCGCGCGTCAGGAAGCGGCGCTGCTCCAGCTTGGCGACGGCGCGGCTGATCTTGGTCTTGTGCAGCCCCGCCATGCCGGCGATCTGCCGCGCGGTGAGGCGGCCGTAGATGCCAAGGTGGAAGAGCACCCGCCATTCGGTGCGCAGCATGCCGTAGCGCTCCTTGTAGACCTGCTGGAATTCGAGGCTGGAGGCCTCGGCCGCCTGGTTCAGCAGGTAGGGCAGGAATTGCTGCAGATCGAAGCTATCTTTTTCTGCGTCCATGCCGGCCTCCCCGCTTGTTAGTTACAAAATCAACCATTACCCCTGCAACCGAATTTGCCAAGGAGGGTTCCATGACTCGCCAATCCGACCCCACCGAGATGCAGCGCGCCGCAAGCCCGGCGGGCCCGCACGAAGGCTACATGCCGGGCTTCGGCAACGACTTCGAGACCGAGGCCCTGCCCGGCGCCCTGCCGCAGGGGATGAACAGCCCGCAAAAGTGCAACTATGGCCTTTACGGCGAGCAGCTGTCCGGCACGCCCTTCACCGCCCCCGGCCACCGGAACGAGCGGACCTGGTGCTACCGAATCCGCCCCTCGGTGCGCCATTCCGGCCGTTACCAGCGCCGCGATCTGCCCTACTGGAAAAGCGCGCCGCACGTGATCGACGGGGTGATCAGCCTGGGCCAGTACCGCTGGGACCCGGTGCCCCACGCCGAGGAAGAGCTGACCTGGCTGACCGGCATGCGCACCATGACCACCGCCGGGGACGTGAACACCCAGGTGGGCATGGCCAGCCACATCTACCTGGTCACCGCCTCGATGGTGGACGAATACTTCTACAGCGCCGACAGCGAGCTGCTGATCGTGCCGCAGCAGGGCCGGCTGAGGTTCGCCACCGAGCTGGGCATCATCGACCTGCAGCCGGGTGAGATCGCCGTGATCCCGCGCGGGCTGGTTTACCGCGTCGAGGTGCTGGAAGGCCCCTGCCGCGGCTTCGTCTGCGAGAATTACGGCCAGAAGTTCGAACTGCCGAACCGCGGCCCGATCGGCGCCAACTGCCTGGCCAACCGGCGCGACTTCAAGACCCCCGTCGCCGCCTTCGAGGACCGCGAGACGCCCTCTACCCTGACCATCAAGTGGTGCGGCCAGTTCCACAGCTGCGAGATCGGCCATTCGCCGCTGGACGTGGTCGCCTGGCACGGCAATTACGCGCCCTGCAAGTACGACCTCAGCACCTATTGCCCGGTGGGGGCGGTCCTTTTCGACCATCCCGACCCGTCGATCTTCACCGTGCTGACCGCGCCTTCGGGGGTGGAGGGCACCGCCAACATCGACTTCGTGCTGTTCCGCGAACGCTGGATGGTGGCCGAGGACACCTTCCGCCCGCCCTGGTACCACAAGAACATCATGTCCGAGCTGATGGGCAACATCTACGGCCAGTACGACGCCAAGCCGCAGGGCTTCGTGCCGGGGGGCATGAGCCTGCACAACATGATGCTGCCGCACGGGCCCGACCGCGACGCCTTCGAGGGCGCCTCGAACGCCGAGTTGAAACCGGTGAAGCTGGACGACACCATGTCCTTCATGTTCGAGACCCGCTT
>JBPEXR010000456.1:0-1883 GCA_052031355.1 Paracoccaceae bacterium | reverse complement strand
CTTGCGGCGCCATTCACCCCCGAGAGTATTTTCGGCAAGGTGAAGCATCGGGCGCTCGGGGGCGGTGCCCGTCTTTGGCTTGGCGCGCGGGCGCGGATGGTCTAACGCGGGGCCCCAAGCGCCTGGCAACAACGGGAGACTGGCGATGGCCGTGGCCAACATCATGTGCATCAAATGGGGCAGGGCCTTCGGGCCGGAGTATGTGAACCGCCTCTATTCCGGCGTGCGGCGCAACATCCGCGCCGAGGTGCGCTTCATGTGCATGACCGAGGAGACGGAGGGCCTGCACCCGGATGTCGAAGTGCTGCCGCTGCCGGTAGAGCCCTTTCACGAGCAGATGAACGCGGCGCTGGCCGTGGCCAACCGGCAGGGCGCGATGCGCAAGGTCTCGCTGTTCCGGCCGGGGCTGGTGCCCGACCTGGAAGGCCCGGTGCTGGGGTTCGACCTCGACGTGGTGGTGACCGGCGATGTCACCGACATCTGGCTGATGGCGCCCGACCACATCGCCATGCGGCACGACTGGATCGAGAAGCGCAAGGGCCGGCCGACGGGGCACGGCTCGGTCTTCCGGTTCGATCCGGCGCGGCACGGCTACCTCTACGAGGACCTGGCCGCCAACCCCTATGCCGAGGTCGAGAAGGCGCGCGGCTCCGAGCAGCGCTACACCTCGCACAAGGCGATGGACAACGCGGATTTCGCTTATATTCCAGATGAATGGGTGGTGAGCTTCAAGCACGATTGCCTGGATCTGCCGCCGCTGAACTACCTGCGTGCACCGCGGCTGCCGAAGGGGGCGCGGGTGGTCTGCTTCCATGGCCGGCCGAAGATGACGGAGGCGGTCTCGGGCTATCGCGGCTCTCTGCTGCGCTACTCGCGCCCCTGCGACTGGCTGCAGGAGCACTGGATCGACCGCGCGCGGGCGGACCTGGGGGCCGGCTGGGCCTGAGGGAAATCCAGAGCGCGCGGGCGGCGGGGCGTCAGCCGCCCGTGTGGCTCATGTGGCGCGAGACCTGGCCGTCGGCGCGCTGGCGCGAATAGTCGAAGTCATGCCCCTTGGGCTTGCGGTCAATGGCGGCGCGGATCGCCTCTTCCAGCGGCGCGTCGCTTTCGGGGTGGTTGCGCAGCGGGGCGCGCAGGTCGGCGTTGTCTTCCTGGCCCAGGCACATGAACAGCTCGCCCGTGCAGGTCAGCCGCACGCGGTTGCAGCTTTCGCAGAAGTTGTGCGTCAGCGGGGTGATGAAGCCGATCTTCTGGCCGGTCTCCTCGATCCGGACGTAGCGGGCGGGGCCGCCCGTCCGCTCCGGCAGGTCGGTAAGGGTGTAGCGCTCCGCCAGGCGTGCCCGCAGATCCAGCAGCGGCCAGTACTGGCCCACGCGGTCCTCGCCGCCCAGATCGCCCATCGGCATGACCTCGATCCAGGTCAGGTCCATGTCGCGGGCGGCGCACCATTCGGTCAGGGCGAAAAGCTCGTCCTCGTTGAAGCCCTTGAGGGCGACCGTGTTGATCTTCACGCGCAGGCCGGCGCGCTGGGCGGCCTCGATCCCGCGCAGCACCTGGGGCAGGCGGCCCCAGCGGGTGACGCGGGCAAACTTCACCTCGTCCAGCGTGTCGAGGGAGATGTTCACCCGGCGCACGCCGCAGGCGTAAAGCTCCTCCGCGAAGCGTTCGAGCTGGCTGCCGTTGGTGGTCAGCGTCAGCTCTTTCAGGGCGCCGCTGTCCAGGTGACGGCCCATGGCGCGGAAGAAGGTCATGATGTCCCGGCGCACCAGCGGTTCGCCGCCGGTGATGCGCAGCTTCTCCACCCCGAGGCGGATGAAGGTCGTGCACATGCGATCCAGCTCTTCCAGCGTCAGAAGCTCCTTCTTCGGCAGGAAGGTCATGTT
>JBPEXR010000455.1:0-1902 GCA_052031355.1 Paracoccaceae bacterium | reverse complement strand
TCGGTCCTGATCAGAGGGGCCGCGCGCCCCGAAAGGCGCGCGGCAGGGGCGCTTATTGCAGCAGCCACTCGTTGAACTTCTCGCCCAGCGTCTCACCGTAGTCGGCCCAGAAGATGCCGTCGGCTTTCAGACCCTCGTCGAGGTGCGCAGTGGGCAGGTCCTGCTTGACGTCCTCGGGCAGCAGCGCTTGTGCGGAGGCGCGGGTCGGGCCGTAGGCCACGTCCTGCATGCCCGAGAGCGGCACGGTGCCGGTGGCGAACTTGATGAACTCCATCGCCTCTTCCTTCTTCTGGGTGCCCTTCATGATGGCCCAGACGTCGAGGTCGTAGACATGGCCGTCCCAGACGATCTCGAAGGGGGCGCCGTCATCCTTGATCGCGGCGAAGATACGGCCGTTGGCCGATTGCACCATGCTGGCGCCGCCGTCGTTCAGCAGCACGGGGGCCTGGGACCAGCTGTCGTACCAGGTGATGTCGTCCTTGATGGTGTCGAGCTTGGCAAAGGCACGTTCCTGGCCCTCGGGGGTGGCCAGCACGTCATAGACTTCGTCCATCGGCACGCCATCGGCCATCAGGGCCCATTCCATGTTCACCTGCGGGCGCTTGCGCAAACCGCGCTTGCCGGGGAACTTCTCGGTGTCGAAGAAATCCTCGATGGTCTGGGGGCCTTCGCCGTTCTCGGTGTTCACGGCAAAGACGACGGACCAGACGATGTTGCCGACGCCGCATTCATTGGCGAGCGCTTCCTCGATGAAGTCCTCCTCGGCCGGGGTGCCGTCATCGCCCGCGGGCAGGACGGATTGGTCGATCACTTCGAGGTAGCCCTCGGCACAGGCGCGTTCGAGGTCGATCACCTCGATGTCGACGACATCCCACAGGATGTTGCCCGCCTCGACCTGTGCCTTCATCTCGGCCACGCCGCCGCCGTAGTCCTCGAACAGGATGTTGGTGCCGGATTTTTCCATGTAGGGTTGGATCATGTGCTCCATCTGCGCGGCGCCGTAGGCCCCGCCGAAGGATGTCACGGTCAGGTCTTCGGCCATCGCCGGGCCGGCGAGCAGCGCGGCGGTGGCGAGGGTGGTCAGATAACGTCTCATCTCTCTCTCCTTGTCATGTCCAGGTCTTATGCGGGGCCCCGGTTTGCCCCCCGTCGCCCTCACTTGGCGAAGGCGATGCAATCCTTGGTCAGCGACAGCAGTTGCGCCGTCGCGCCGTCCTCGAAATCGGGCGCGGAAAGGTCGTTGAGCACCTTGACGATGATGTCGGACCCGTCCGGCAGCTTGAAATAATATCGAATGAAATCGCCTACGTAGATGCGCGTGACGAACTTGGCCGTCAGCGCGTTGTCGTAGGAATGTGTTGTGGGATGAATGAACAGTTTCTCGGGCCGGATCGAGACGCGGGTCGCAGCACCTTCGGTCAGGCCTTGCGAAGTCTGCGTGGTGATCGTGCCGGTATCGGTCTCGACCTGCGCGACGTCCCCCTCGATCCTTGTGACGCGGCCCTGCACGAAATTGTTCTCGCCGATGAACTCCGCCACGAAGGCGTTCACCGGGCGCTCGTAAAGCTCCGCCGGCGGGGCGCATTGCTGTACCACCCCATCGTTGAAGACGGCGATCCGGTCGGACATCGACAGCGCCTCGGTCTGGTCATGGGTCACGTAGATCACGGTGAACCCGATCTGCTTGTGCAGACGGGTGATCTCGAACTGCATCTGCTCGCGCAGGTTCTTGTCGAGCGCGCCCAGAGGTTCGTCCATCAGGATCAGCGTTGGCTGGAAGATCATCGCACGGGCCAGCGCCACGCGCTGCCGCTGCCCGCCCGAAAGCTGCCCGGGCCGGCGATTGCCGAAATCCGACAGCTCCACCAGCGCAAGGTATTCGGCCACGCGGTCCTTGATCTC
>JBPEXR010000454.1:0-2659 GCA_052031355.1 Paracoccaceae bacterium | reverse complement strand
CCGCGCCGTTCGCCTGCGGCGGGGCAATCCGCCCGCTCAGCCATAGGCCCAAGGCCACCGAACCGACGATCACGACCCCCGTCATCGCCAGCGTACCCGCTTTCACGCGCCTTCCAGACTTGTCCATCCATCCCCTTTCGTCAGGCGTCCCCCACGCCCGCCCGGCCGTATCGCGGCGCCCTCGGCCCCATCCCCGGGCCCCGGCACCGCCGCACGGTCGGTTGAGCCGTTTTAGCAAGCAGGGTATCAGCGGTCAAAACCCTTGTCATGAAAAGGAAAACCCCATGGTGCGCTCTGTCTGCGTCTACTGCGGCTCCCGGATGGGCCAGAACCCCGCCTTCGCGGAGGCGGCCGAGGCGCTTGGCACCGCCCTGGCGCAGGAGGGCTGGCGCCTGGTCTACGGCGCCGGCGACGTCGGGCTGATGGGCACCGTGGCCCGCGCCGCCCAGGCCGCGGGGGGCGAGACCTTCGGCGTGATCCCCACCCACCTGATGGACATGGAGGTCGGCAAGCGCGACCTCACGCGCTTCGTCATCACCCAGACGATGCACGAGCGAAAGAAGGTCATGTTCATGAACGCCGACGCGGTGGTGGTGCTGCCCGGCGGCGCCGGCTCGCTGGACGAATTCTTCGAAGTGCTGACCTGGCGCCAGCTGGGCCTGCACGACAAGCCGATCCTGCTGCTGAACGTGGACGGCTTCTGGGACAAGCTCATCGGCCTGGTGGATCACGTGATCGATCAGGGCTTTGCCGAGCCCTCGCTGCGCGCGTTCATCGGCACCGCCCCCACCGCCGCCGCCGCCATGGAGGCCCTGCGCGCGGCCTTCTCTGCCCGCAGCGCCGAGGCGGTGTAAAGCGCCAGCGCCGTCCAGATCAGCGGGAAGGCGATGGCGTGGAAGGGGCCGAAGGGCTCGGCGAAGATCACCACTGCGACGGTGAACTGCAGCGTGGGGTTGAGGTATTGCACCAGCCCCACGGTGCCCAGGCTGATCCGCCGCGTGGCATAGGAGAAAAGGATCAGCGGCGTCGCGGTGATCGGCCCCGCCGCGGCCAGCAGCAGCGTCGTCGCGGTATCCCCGCCGAAGTGCCCCGCCTGCCCCGGCACGCCCAGCGGCCAGAGCCCGCCATGCACCAGCCCCAGCACCAGCAGCGCCAGCGGCGACAGCAGCAGCACCTCCCCGGTGACGGAAACGACCGGCCCCACCGCCAGCCGCTTCTTGGCCAGCCCGTATAGGCCGAAGCTGACCGACAGGCACAGCGCGATCCAGGGCGCGGCGCCCTGCCCCCAGGTCAGCACCAGCACCGCCAGCGCGGCCAGCGCCACCGCGCCCCATTGCGCCGGCCGCGGCCGCTCGCCGAAGGCGAAGACGCCGATCACCACCGCCACCAGCGGGAAGATGTAATAGCCCAGGCTCGCCTCGGTCGCCCGGCCGGCCTGGATGGCGAAGATGAAGATGAACCAGTTCGTCGCGATCGCCAGCGCCGCCGCCAGGATGCGCGCCGCGCCCGCCGGGCTGCCCAGGGCCGCGCCCAGCACGCCCAGGCGCCGCTGCAGCGCCAGAACGCCCAGGAAGAACAGCGCCGACCAGAGCGTGCGATGCGACAGAAGCTCCAGCGGGGGGACATGCGCCAGCGCCTTGAAGTAGATCGGCGAAAGGCCCCAGATCAGGCAGGCCCCCACCATCGCCGCCACGCCGCGCGCTGCATCCGTCATCTGCCCCTCCCCTCGTTGCGCCCGTGTTTGAGCAGGTACGGCCGCGGGGGGCAAGGCCCGGCGCTGCATGGGCCCGCGTGACGGCCCGCGCAACGGGCCACGCGATGGACCCGTGACGGGCGCATGCGAAAACGGGCGCCCCGCCCCCGGGACGCCCGCTTCGGCGTGATCTGCAGGGCGGCTTAGTCGGCGCCTTCCAGCTCCGACTTCAGCAGCGCCTCGATCTTGTCGATCGGGTGGTTGGTGAAATCCTTGTCGATCTCCGCCACCACGCGGCTGGAAACCTCCTTGTGGAACTGCTGGCGCAGCTCGCCCAGGATCTTGGCGGGCGCGACCACGACAAGGCTGTCGAACTTGCCCTTGTGCGCCAGCTTGTAAAGGTGGTCCGCCAGATCGTCGGCAAAGCGCTCCTTCGCCAGCTCGTGCCAGTCGGTGTCATCCATGGCCGAGCGTTGCTGCACCCCGGTGTCCTGCATGCGCCCCGGCCGGTTGGCCGATTGCTCTGCGTCCGAGGGGTTCTCCTGCTCGTCCTTGCGGATGACCTCCAGGTTCGGGTCCTGCGCATCGGTCAGGTTGCGCAGGAAAAGGGCCTTTTCGCCGTCGGCGATCAGAACCCAGGTGTCTTTGTTGAGGGTGCTCATTCAGGTGTCTCCCCGGTCCTCGCCGCCGTCGATCTCGTCCTGCTTGGTGACCCGCGTGGGGCCGGCCGGATCTTCGGTGGCGCGTTTCTGCTCGTCGCGGGTGCCGACCTTGCGGGACAGATCCCCGCCGGCGCGGCCCTGCTGCGAAATATCGGCGGCATCGCCCAGCACCTTCTCGGTGTCGCGCGTGCCGTCCTTGGATCTCTTGCGTTCTGCCATGGAAGCCTCCGCTTGCATTCGCCCGGTCAACGCCCCGGCGGGGGGCCCGGTTCCGGTGCGCGGGGCGCCGCGGGGCCGAATGCCG
>JBPEXR010000453.1:0-3277 GCA_052031355.1 Paracoccaceae bacterium | reverse complement strand
CGGCTGGCGCCTTCGGGGGTCGCGACGTCCAGCACGCCGGCGCCGGCGGCCGCCAGCACGCCGGGCCCCGCAGCGGGGGCGGCCGGCGGCGCCTGGCCGCCCAGCTCGGCGATGCGGCTGCGCATGGATTGCTCAAGGCATGCGGGCGCGCCGCCGCAGGCGCTGCGGGTCGCCAGCCAGGCGCGCTGGCGCTGCTTGACGCCGGCGGGATCGGCCCCGGTGACAAGGGCCTGCTGGTAGGATTGCGCCAGCGCGCGGTCGAGGTCGGCAAGGCCCGGCGAGGCGCAGATCGCCAGCTCGGCCGGGGTGCCGGCGCGGGCGCAGTCGAAGCTGGGCGCGGCGGTGCGCGCGGGGGCCAGCGGGCTTGCCGCCCCGGGCGCGGCGAGGGCCGGCGCGGCGCGCAAGGCGGCGATCAGCGCCGGGCTGGGTACGCCGGTGGCGGGGCGGCCGGTGGCGGCCTCGAACTGGCGGATCGCGCTGCGCGTCTTGCGCCCCATCAACCCATCGACCGGCCCCGCGTCGAACCCCATGGCGTTCAGGCGGGTCTGGATCTCCGCCACCTGGGCGCGGCTGACAGCGGGGGCGGCCGGCGCGGACGGGGCGGCGGGCTGGCTGCGGCGCGTCGTCGTCGTGCGCGGCTGGCTGGCGCGGGGCTGGGCGGCCTGCGGCTGCGGCGCGGGCGCCTGTGTCCGAGGGCGGGAGGAGCGTGCCGCATCCTCGATGATCGCCCGGCCGATGCCCTGCGCGATGCCGCGGAAAAGGTCCTGCTGGGCCGGCGCGGGCGTGGCTAGAAGGGCGGCGCAGGTGGCCGCGAAGGAAAGAACGATTGGGCGCATACCGTCACCATCCGCATGCACGCCTGCGTTACATCACCGATCCAATATCGACTGCTCACCCCGGGTATCCCGCCCCTACCCTACCACGAAATGCCGCGCGCCGCCGCGCCTTTCGCGGGCGGGCGGAAAACCGGTTGCCCGGCAACGGTTTGGGCGGGCGCGGGCCGGGGCGCTGCGTCCCGATCAGGCGGCTTCGGCCGGCCCCTCGGGCGGGTGCGGCCTGTCCTGCTGCAGCGCCGGGCGCATGGTGATGGTGAAGGTCGTGCCCTGCCCCAGCGTGCTTTGCACCGCGATGGCGCCGCCGTGTTTCTCGACGATCGACTTGGCGATGCTCAGCCCCAGGCCGGTGCCGCCCTTGGCGCGCTTGTCCGAGGAATCCACCTGGGTGAACTTCTCGAAAATGCTGCCCAGCGCCTCCTCGGGGATGCCGCAGCCGTGGTCCGTCACGACGATGGAAAGCTGCCGGTCCGCGCGGTCGATCCGCACGTCGACGCAGCCGCCGCGGGGCGAGAACTTGATCGCGTTCGACAGAAGGTTCGTCAGCGCCTGCACCATGCGGTAGCGGTCGGCCAGCACGATATCCTCGCCCTGCGTGGCAGCCACCGCGATGCGCACGTCGTGGCCGCGGGCGAACTGGGTCATCCCCTCGACGGTCTCGGCGACGATGGAGGCCGCGGATTCGCGGGCAAAGCAGAACTCCATCTTTCCCGCCTCCAGTTTCTCGAGGTCCAGCAGGTCGTTGATGATCAGCCCCAGCCGTTCGCAATTGTCGTGGGCGATCTGCAGCAGCCGTTCCGAGCGCGGGGAGAGCACGCCATCCGCCCCGCCCAGCAGCAGCGAGATGCCGCCCTTGATCGAGGTCAGCGGGGTCCGCAGCTCGTGGTTGACGACCGAGAGGAACTGCGATTTCGCCTCGCTGGCCGCCTGCGCCTCGCGCAGGAGGCGCTGCTGGGCGCGCGAATGGCGGCGCTGACGCTCGGCGTTGAGCCAGGCGTAGATCATCAGCACCGACAGCGCGACGCCCGTGCCCACCGACAAAAGCCGCGTCCAGCCGGCCAGGGTGACGAAATCCGCCCGGGTCTTGGCGTCGCGTTTCGATTTCACCGACAGCACGCGGAGGATCAGCGCATGCACCCGGTCCTTGATCCCGCGCGAAAGCTCCAGCGCGCGGGCCACCCCGGCGGCGCTGGCCGCATCGGCCTGCGGCGGGAAGGAGGCGACGAGCGTGTCGAGCTGCGTGAGCGCCGCCTGGATGTCGGCCAGCGCGATCACCGCATCCGGGTAATCGGCAAGGACCTGGCGGTGGCGACCGTGGGACATGACGTCGACGCGGCTCCACATGATATCAAGGCGAAAGCCGACCTGCGCCGCCTCGACCTCGCCCAGCAGGTAGGTCTTCAGCGCGTTGTCGAAGCGCAGCGCCTCGTATTCCAGCTGGCTGACGATCCAGACGGGGTTGCTGTGCTCCTGGATCTTGAGGTCCTGCACCCGGTGGTCCAGCGCCCGGAAGGCCGCGACGGTGCCCAGGAGGGCCAGGGCCACGAAGGCCAGCGTGATCGCGCGGACCACGTGGAGGCGCCTCATTCGACTTCGATCGATTTGAGCTGCCAGACCAGCTTGTTGTGGTATTCCGGCGTCATCAGCTCGGGGTGATCGTCCATCGGGTAGATGATCCACAGCGGGCCCTTGTCGCGGATGGTCATGGGCGTGCCGTCCATATGGCGGGCCGCGATCACGTCGTAGTCGAAGATGTCCTGCGCCGGGATCGTGACGTGATAGTCGTTGTGCGCGCGCAGGATCAGCTTGTCCGCCGGCGCCAGGGCGATCTGCGCCAGCAGGTCGCGCAGCAGCGGCCCGGTGAAGCGGGTCCGGCCATCGACATAATCGTTCCGGGTCTCGATATCGGCATTGGGAAGCGCGGCGAGGCCCGCCTCGTCGAACTGCAGGGTAACCTCGGCGCCGCCGGCATCGGGTCCGCGGACCTCGAGAAGGGGCTGGCCCTGCGCCAGGGCGGGCAGGATCAGCAGGGCCAGGGACGCGAGAAGGGGTTTTATCGGCATGGCACGGGTCTCCGGGGGCGTGGTCGTCCCCAGAGGCTGGTTTACGATTGTGGCACGCCCGCGGCATGCGTCGGGCAATGCCGGGCCACCGGGCGGGTGCCGTTGCGTCAATTGGCCGGGTGGTGGGGGTTAATGGGCGGTGCGGTGGCTTTACGCCGCGGCCGCCCCGTCCTTCGGCGTGTAAAGGAAGGGCTGACCGCCCGGTGTCCCGACCCAGCAGGTATTCTGGTTGATCAGCATGCGCGCCGACCGAACCTGCGGCGCTGCGGCCCGGGCGTTCGCCGCCTTGGCATTCGCGCCGGTGCACGCCGGGATCTTCACTTTCTGGTAACCGCGATCGCGCATACAGATTTCCAGGTTCTTGCCACGCAGGGCTGAATT
>JBPEXR010000452.1:0-3080 GCA_052031355.1 Paracoccaceae bacterium | reverse complement strand
GAGACGCCGATCACCTTGGTGCCGCGGCGCGTCCATTCCTCGGCCAGGCGCGCGACGGCGCCGAACTCGGTCGTGCAGACGGGGGTGAAATCCTTCGGGTGCGAGAAGAGGATCGCCCAGCTGTCACCGATCCAGTCGTGGAAGCGAATCTCGCCCTGGTCGGTCTCGGCGGTGAAGTCGGGCACGGTGTCGTTGATGCGCAGTCCCATGGCGTTTCCTCCTGGGGTTCGGGGTCAGGGTTCCCGCGCCACCGGCGCCGGCGCAGGGGCCGTTGCGCGTCCGGGCAGCGGGGCGGCGCCCGGCCGATCCGGGCGCCCTTGCACGGCACCTTGCCGGGTGACAGAGTGCGCTGCAAGAGCGCCCGGGACCCCCGCGGCAAGAGTTGAAGGAGACGACGATGATCGAGAAACGCCAGTTCTACATCAACGGGGAATGGGTCGATCCGCGCGAGGGGCGCGAGCACCACGTGATCGACCCCTCGACCGAGGAGCCCTGCGCCGTCATCTCGCTGGGCGGGCAGGCCGACACCGATGCCGCGGTCGCCGCGGCCCGCGCCGCGCTGCCCGGCTGGATGGCCACCCCGCCGTCCGAGCGGATCGCCGCGGTCGAGAAGCTGCTGGAGGTTTACAAGACCCGCGAAGAGGACATCAGCCGCGCCGTCAGCATGGAGATGGGCGCCCCCATCGACATGGCGCGCCAGCAGCAGACGCCCTCGGGCAGCGGGCACATGAAGAACTTCATCGACGCCGCCAAGGGATTCCAGTTCGAGCATCCGCTGCACGACGACCCGGCCGATGGCTACATCATCCACGAGGCGGTCGGCGTCTGCGCGCTGATCACCCCCTGGAACTGGCCGCTGAACCAGATCACGCTGAAGGTCGTGGCGGCGCTGATCGCCGGCTGCACCATGGTTCTGAAGCCTTCCGAGGAATCGCCGCTGAACGCGCTGATCTTCGCCGAGGTGGTCGATGCCGCCGGCCTGCCGAAGGGTGTCTTCAACCTGGTGAACGGCGACGGCGCCGGTGTGGGCAGCCAGTTGTCGGCGCATGAGGATGTCGACATGGTCAGCTTCACCGGCTCGACCCGCGCGGGCAAGCTGATCTCCAAGTCCGCCGCCGACACGCTGAAGCGCGTCCACCTGGAGCTTGGCGGCAAGGGCGCCAACCTGATCTTCGCCGATGCGGACGAGAAGGCGGTGAAGCGCGGCGTTCTGTCGATGATGAACAACTCTGGCCAGTCCTGCAACGCGCCCAGCCGCATGCTGGTGGAGCGCAGCGTCTACGACGCCGCGGTGGAGACCGCCGCCGAGGTTGCCGGCAAGCTGAAGGTCGGCCCCGCCAGCGAAGAGGGGCGCCACATGGGCCCGGTTGTGAACGAGGTGCAGTTCAACAAGATCCAGGACCTGATCCAGAAGGGCATCGACGAGGGTGCCCGCCTGGTCGCCGGTGGCCCCGGCCGCCCCGAGGGCTTCAACCGCGGCTACTTCGTCAAGCCCACCGTCTTCGCCGACGTCACCCCCGAGATGACCATCGCGCGGGAGGAGATCTTTGGCCCGGTGCTGTCGATCATGCCCTTCGACAGCGAGGACGAGGCCGTCGAGATCGCCAACGACACGCCCTACGGGCTGACCAACTACGTGCAGACGCAGGACTCGGCCCGCGCCCAGCGCCTGGCCAAGCTGCTGCGCTCCGGCATGGTGGAGATGAACGGCAAGTCCCGCGGCAAGGGCGCCCCCTTCGGCGGCATGAAGCAGTCCGGCAACGGGCGCGAGGGCGGCACCTGGGGGATCGAGGATTTCCTCGAGGTCAAATCGGTCGGCGGCTGGGCCTGAGCCAGCGCCGCCCCCACGCCACAGAGAAAAGGCCCCGCCGCGGCGGGGCCTTTGCTTTTCCGGTGGGGCCTGCGCGGCCGGCCTAGTAGCCCAGCGCGCAGCCGTCCTTGCGCGGGTCCGAGCCGCCGATCAGCACCCCCTCGGGCGAGATGACGATCGCCTGCGCCCCGCCGATCGGCGCGCTGCCATAGTCCACCTGGTGGCCCAGCGCCTCCATCGCGCGGCGCACCTCGGAACTGTAGCCATGCTCCATCTTCAGCACGCCGCCCTCGGCGAAGGCGCGCGGCGCGTCGATGGCCTGCTGCACCTCCATCCCGTAATCGACGAGGTTGGTGACGAAGCGGGCATGGCCGGTCGATTGGTACTGCCCGCCCATGACGCCGAAGGGCACGCGCGCGCCGTCCGGCAGGTCCAGCATGCCGGGGATGATCGTGTGCATCGGCCGCTTGCCCGGCGCCATCTCGTTCGGGTGCCCCTCTTCCAGGGTGAAGCCCGCCCCGCGGTTGTGCATCAGGATACCGAACTTGTCGGAGGCGATGCCCGAGCCGAAGTTGTGGAAGATCGAATAGATCAGCGAAACCGCCATGCGGTCGCCGTCCACCACTGTGATGTAGACGGTGTCCTTGTGCGCGGCGCCTGCCCCCGGCAGCCCCGGCGGCAGCACCGCCCCGGGGGCGATGAGGGCCGAAAGCTTGGCGGCCGTTTCGGGGTTCAGCATATGCTCCAGCCGGTCGCAATGCGCGGGGTCCGCGATGAAGCGGTTGCGCGCGTCATAGGCCAGCTTCGTGGCCTCCGCCTCCAGGTGCAGCCGCTCGGGGCCCAGCGGGTCCATCGCCGCCAGGTCGTGCCGGGCCAGCATGTTCAGCAGCAGGATCGCCGCCGCGCCCTGCCCGTTCGGCGGATGCTCCCACAAACGGGCGCCGCGGTAGCTGCCCTGCACCGGGGCGGTCCGCTCGCAGGTGACGCCGGCGAAATCCTCGGCCGTGTGCACGCCGCCCGCCGCGGTGAGCGTTCGGACCATGTCCTCGGCCACTTCGCCCTCGTAGAAGGCCTGCGGGCCGCTGGCGGCGATGCGGCGCAAGACCTCGGCCTGGCCGGGGGCGCGGAAGATATCGCCGGTGCGCAGCGGCTTGTCGTCCTTCAGGTAGTGCCGCCGCGCCGCGCCCTGCAGGCGCCCCGACTGCGCGGCATAATCATAGGCCACGCGCGGCGCCACCGGCACGCCCGCCTCGGCATAATGGATCGCCGG
>JBPEXR010000451.1:0-2843 GCA_052031355.1 Paracoccaceae bacterium | reverse complement strand
GAAACTCCCGCCGCGGCTTGCCGGAGCCCCAGACGACGACTTCCTCCGCCCCGTCGCGCACCGCCTCGTGGAAGCGGCGGATGAGGGCGGGCAGCACATGGCTGTTCTCCGGGTGGAAATTGTCCCCCGGCCCGTAGAGGTTCGTCGGCATAACCGAGCGGTAGTCCGTCCCGTGCTGGCGGTTGTAACTTTCGCACAGCTTGATGCCGGCGATCTTGGCGATGGCATAGGGCTCGTTCGTCGGCTCCAGCGTGCCGGTGAGCATCCGCGAACTGGCGGAGACGGTGGCCCGGGTGACGGGCTTCAAGGGCCGGCTGACCTTCGATTCCAGCAAGCCCGACGGCACGATGCGCAAGCTGATGGATGTCTCGCGCCTCGATCGCCTCGGCTGGCGCGCCCGCATCGGGCTTGAGGCGGGCATCGCCGAGACCTATGAGTGGTTCCTGTCGCAGGACCCGGAGGCGCTGCGGCAAAAGTAGGTGCCGGAGGCGCAATGCCCGAACGCAGATCCCACACGCGGTGGCCGCGCCTGGCCGGTCTTCTGGGCCGCGCCGCGCGCGAAGTGCATTTCCTGCACATCGGCAAGAACGCCGGAACGCAGATCAAGGCGGTAATCGCGCAAATCAACGCGGCGCAAACGGCGGTGCGGCTTGTGCCCCACGACCATCATACCTTCCTGCGCCACCTGCCTTCGGATGCCGAGTTCTTCTTCTCGGTCCGCGACCCGATCGCGCGCTTCCGCTCGGGCTTCTACTCGCGCAAGCGCAAGGGCCAGCCGCGGATCTACAGCGAATGGACCGCGCATGAAGCGCAAGCCTTCGCGACCTTCGAACACGCCAACGACCTGGCCGAGGCGCTGTTCACCGATGGCCCGCGCGGTGCGGCGGCGCTGCGTGCGATCACCTCGATCAGCCATACGGCGATGCAGCAGATCGACTGGTTCTACGGCTGCGGGCATATCCTAGACCTGCGGCCGCCCGTGGCCGTCCTGCGCCAGGAAGCGTTGGAGGCGGATATCGCGGCGATGAAGCGCGCGCTTTCGCTGGACGTGCCCACGGCGCTGGCACGCGACGATGCCCAGGCGCACCGGAACGATTACGCCGCCGTGCCGCCCCTGTCGGAACGCGCCCGGGACAACCTTGCGCGCTGGTATGCCCGCGACATCGCCTTTGTCGAGGATTGCCGCGCCTGGGCGGCCGCGCACCAGGGCTGAGGGCCCCTTGCCTCTGCCGCGACGCTTCGGCAGGAAGAGGCAAGGAAGCGGAGGATGGAATGAGCGATCGAGCCTCGCGCCACGGCGGCGCGCTTTTGACCGAATGCCTGGCGGCGCAGGGCGTGGAGCGGGTCTTCTGCATTCCGGGGGAAAGCTACCTCGCGGCGCTGGACGGGCTTTACGATTCGGGCATCCGCGTCGTCACCGCGCGCCAGGAGGGGGGCGCGGCGATGATGGCCGAGGCCACCGGCAAGCTGACCGGGCGGCCGGGCGTTGCCTTCGTCACCCGCGGGCCGGGCGCCACGAACGCCAGTTCCGGCGTGCACGTCGCCTTCCAGGATTCGACGCCGATGATCCTGTTCATCGGCCAGGTCGCCAGCGACCAGCGGGACCGAGAAGCCTTCCAGGAGGTCGATTACCGCGCCATGTTCGGCCCCCTCGCCAAGTGGGTGGCCGAGATCGACCGCGCCGACCGCATCCCCGAATACGTCAGCCGCGCCTTCCACGTCGCCCAGTCCGGCCGCCCCGGCCCGGTGGTCCTGGCACTGCCGGAGGACATGCTCTCCGGCCCCGCCGAGGGGCAGGCGGCGCCGGCGGCCTCGCTGCCTTCGGGCAAGGCGGCCGACGCGGATATCGCCGCCGCCATCGCGCTGCTGGAGCAGGCCGAGCGGCCGATGGCGATCATCGGCGGCGGCGGCTGGACGCCCGCGGCGCGCGAGGCGATCGCGGCGCTGTCGGACAAGATGAACCTGCCCGTCGGCGCCTCCTTCCGCTGCCAGGACTACATGGACAACCGCCACCCGGGCTACGTCGGCGACGTCGGCATCGGCATCAACCCGGCCCTGGCGCAGCGGGTGCGCGAGGCGGACGTGCTGCTTGCCCTCGGGCCCCGGCTGGGGGAGATGACGACCTCCGGCTATACGCTGCTGGACGTGCCGACGCCGCGGCAAAAGTTGATCCACGTGCACGGCGACAGCGCCGAGCTGGGCCGCGTCTACCGCCCCGAGCTGGCGATCTGCGGCCAGCCCGGCCCGGTGGCCGAGCAGCTGGCCGCTGCCGCCAAGCCCCGCCCCGACCGCGGCGAGGCCCGCGCCAGCGCCCGCGCCGATTACGAGGCCTGGCAGGCCCCGCGCGAGACGCCGGGCGATCTGAAGATGGAGCAGGTGATCGCCCATCTGAACGAGGCGCTGCCAGACGATGCGATCCTGTGCAACGGCGCCGGCAACTACGCCGCCTTCCTGCACCGCTACTACCGCTACCGCGGCTGGCGCACGCAGCTGGCGCCGACCTCCGGCTCGATGGGCTATGGCCTGCCGGCGGCGGTGGCGGCCAAGCTGCAGCACCCGGAGCGTGACGTGATCTGCCTGGCCGGCGACGGCTGTTTCCAGATGGTCAGCCAGGAGTTCGGCACCGCCTGCGCGGAGGGCGCGGCGGTGGTGGTCCTGGTGATCGACAACGGCATGTACGGGACGATCCGCATGCACCAGCAGGCGCATTACCCCGGCCGCCCCTCCGGCACCGCGCTGCACAACCCCGACTTCGCCGCGCTGGCCCGGGCCTACGGCGGGCTGGGCCTGACCGTCACCCGCACCGAAGACTTCGCCCCGGCCCTGGCCGAGGCCCGCGCGGC
>JBPEXR010000450.1:0-7940 GCA_052031355.1 Paracoccaceae bacterium | reverse complement strand
CGCTCCATCACCGTGTAAAGACGCCGCGCGCCGATGTTCTCGACGCTGCGGTTCACCTCGGCGGCGATGCGGGCCAGCGCCTCGATCCCGTCCTCGGTGAAGGTCACCTCCACGCCCTCGGTGGCCATCAGCGCGGTGTACTGGCGCGTCAGGGCGTTGTCCGTCTCCGTCAGGATGCGGACGAAATCGCCCTCGGTCAGGGCGCGCAGTTCCACCCGGATGGGCAGGCGGCCCTGCAACTCCGGCAGCAGGTCCGAAGGCTTGGCGATGTGGAAGGCGCCCGAGGCGATGAAGAGGATGTGGTCGGTCTTCACCGGCCCGTGCTTGGTGGAGACGGTCGTGCCCTCGATCAGCGGCAGCAGGTCGCGCTGCACCCCCTCGCGGCTGACATCGCCGCCGCGCGCCTCGGACTTGGCGCAGACCTTGTCGATCTCGTCCAGGAAGACGATGCCGTTCTGCTCGACCGCCTCAAGGGCGGCGCGGGTCACCGCCTCGTCGTCCAGCAGCTTGTCCGCCTCCTCGCCGATCAGCACGTCGTAGCTTTCGGCCACCGTCATCCGCTTGCGCGTGGTGCGCTGGCCGAAGGCCTTGCCGAAGATCTCGCCCAGGTTGGCCATGCCCATCTGCTGGCCCGGCTGGCCGGGGATCTCGAACATCGGCAGCCCGCCGCCCTGGTCGGCCACGTCCAGCTCGATCACCTTGTCGTCCAGCTCGCCCGACTTCAGCTTGCGGCGGAACATCTCGCGGGTGGATTCGCGCGCGTCCTCGCCCGCCAGCGCGGTGATGACCCGGTCCTCGGCCGCCTGGTGGGCCGAGGCTTTCACGTCCTCGCGCATCTGCTCGCGCACCATGGCGATGGCGCTGTCCATCAGGTCGCGGATGATCTGCTCGACGTCCCGGCCGACATAGCCGACCTCGGTGAACTTGGTCGCCTCGACCTTGATGAAGGGCGCGCGGGCCAGCTTGGCCAGGCGGCGGCTGATCTCCGTCTTGCCGACGCCGGTGGGCCCGATCATCAGGATGTTCTTGGGATAGACTTCCTCGCGCAGGCCGGGCTCCAGCTGCTTGCGGCGCCAGCGGTTGCGCAGTGCCACGGCGGTGGCGCGCTTGGCCTCCTTCTGGCCGATGATGAAACGGTCGAGTTCAGAGACGATCTCGCGGGGGGTCAGGTCGGTCATGGGGTGCCTTCGCTTTGTGGGTGGGGCGCCGGGCCGAACGGCCGCGCGGCGCTACGTCGAAAGGCCGCGCGCGGGGCGCGGCGCGGGGCCTTACGCCTCGATGGTTTCGACCGTCAGGTTGCCGTTGGTGTAGACGCAGATATCGGCCGCGATGGCCATGGCGCGCCGGGCGATCGCCTCGGCGTCGAAGTCGGCCTCCATCAGTCCGCGGGCGGCGGCGAGGGCGAAGTTGCCGCCCGACCCGATGGCCGCCACGTCGTGCTCGGGCTCCAGCACGTCGCCGGCGCCGGTGATGACGAACAGCTGCGCGCCGTCGGTGACGATCAGCATGGCTTCCAGCTTCTGCAGGTACTTGTCGGTGCGCCAGTCCTTGGCCAGGTCCACGGCGGCGCGCTGCAGCTGGCCGGGCGTCGCCTCGAGCTTGGCCTCCAGCCGCTCCAGCAGGGTGAAGGCATCGGCGGTGGAGCCCGCAAAGCCCGCCACAACGTCGTAGCCGCCGGGCGAGAGGCGGCGCACCTTGCGCGCGGTGCCCTTGATGACGGTCTGCCCGAGGCTGACCTGCCCGTCGCCGGCGACCACCACCTTTCCGCCCTTGCGTACGCCGATGATCGTCGTGCCGTGCCAGCCGGGAAATTCGTCCGCCATGATGCCTCCGTTCAGGTTTCGGCTGTATATGTAAGCCGGGGACGCGGGGCGCAAGGGCGCGGGCGGAACCCTGCCCGAACGGGGCGCGGGCCGGGGGCGCCAAGCCGTTGACCGCGAACGGAAAAGGGCCCCGGAAGGGGGCCCTTTGCGGCGGCCCGGGAGGGGCCGGTGTCAGTAAGCTGCGCGAGGCGGGGAGGCTTAGATGCTTTCCTCGATCCAGCTTTGCAGCGCGGCCTTGGGCGCGGCGCCCGCGCGGTTCGAGACGACTTGCCCATCCTTGAAGATGAACAGCGCCGGGATGCCGCGCACGCCCATCTGGGCGGCGGTGTTCGGGTTCTGGTCGACATCGACCTTGGCGACCTTGATCTTGCCCTGCATCTCTTCCGACAGCTCTTCCAGCGCCGGGCCGATCTGCTTGCAGGGGCCGCACCATTCGGCCCAGAAATCCACCACGACGGGCAGGTCGGAATTCTTCACTTCGGTGTCGAAGGTTTCGTCGGTGACGGCAACAGTGGCCATGGCAGTCGCTCCTAGGGTCCGGATGGGTTGGCGCCGAACCTATGGACGCCCCCGCAGACCGTCAAGGGAGCCTTGTGGCGCGCAGCGCCTCTGTCACCAGATCGTGTGGCAGCGGCATCAGCAGCGGCGCCTCCGTCCAGAGGATCGCCGTCTCGATCCGCCGGTCCGGGTAGATCTGCGCCAGGGCCGCGGCATAGGCGCCCATCTGCCGCAGCAGCCCGTCCGGCACCGCCGCGGGGCTGTCGGGCAGGGTGACGTTGGTCTTGAAATCCACCGCCAGCACGCGGTCCGGCGCGACGATCAACCGGTCGATCGTGCCATGCACGCGGCGCCCGTCCAGCTGCGGCAGGGCGGCGGTGATATCCACCTCCGCCAGGGTGCCGGGGGCGAAAAGCCGTGCCAGCTCCGGCGCCTCCAGCAGGCGCTGGGCGCGGGTGCGCAGCTCCTCTGCCTCGCCGGGCGGGGGCGGCGGCGGGGGCGGCGCGTCGGGGCCGGTATCCTCGGCCAGCCGGTCGGCGGCGCGGTCCAGCAGGCGCTGGGCGAGGGCGGGCCAGTCGGCGCGGGGCAGCTGGGGGAAATGCTCCAGCATCAGGTGCAGGGCGGTGCCGCGGCGGCGGGCGGCCAGCGGGTCCTGCCCGCCCTCGCCCGGCAGGGCCTTGGCGCCGCCCAGGGCGGAGGGCGAGAGCACCTCAGGCACCGGGGCGGGGCGCGGCGCCGGTTGGCGGAACGCGGGCTCGAGCGGCGGCGGCGGCGGGTCCGCGGCGGGCGCCGGGGCGCTGGCGGCGACGTCCCAGTCGCCGGCCTCGAGGCGCAGCCCCTCGCCGCCCGGCAGGGAAGCCGGCACGGCGCCCGCGGCCTCCATCCCGCGGCGCACCACCTCGTGCCAGGCAGCGCCGTCGTTGCCCAGATCGCCCGCCGCGGCGACGATCAGCCATTGCTCGGCCCGCGTCATGGCGACGTAGAGCAGGCGATCGCGCTCGCGCGCCTGGGCGGCCTTCAGTTCTTCCCGGGTCTGCTGCATCGCCTCGGGGGCGGCCTGGGCGGGCATCGACCAGACGACCTGGTCGGCGAAGGGCAGCGTTTCGTCGCGCAGCTGGACAAGACGCTTGCCGCAATCGGGCAGCACGACCACCGGCGCTTCCAGCCCCTTGGCGCCATGCACCGTCATGACGCGCAGCTGATCGCCCGCGCTGTCCATCTGGCGCTTGATCTCCAGCTCGCCGGTTTCCATCCACAGCAGGAAGCCGGGCAGGCTGGGCACGGCGTTCTGCTCGAACGCCAGGGCCTGGCCGAGCAGCGCGTCGATGCCGTCCTCCGCCTCCGGCCCCAGCCGGGCCAGCAGCTTGTTGCGGCCATCGTGGCGGGTGAGGATCCGCTCGATCAGCTCGTAGGGGCGCAGGAAGTCGATGCGGTCGCGCAGGTCCGACAGCACGGCGATCTCGGCGGCGTATTCCGCCTCGGCCTCGCGCAGGCGCTGCCACAGGAACTTGCGCCCGCGGCCATGCGCCAGGGTGTAGAGGCGCTGCTCGCTCCAGCCGAAGAGCGGCGAGCGCAGCGCGGTGGCCAGCGAAAGGTCATCCTCGGGCGTGGCCAGGAAGCTGAGAAGCGCGGCGATGTCGCGCACCGCGATCTCGGCGCCGACGCGCAGCCGGTCGGCGCCGGCGATGGGCAGGCCCTCGGTCTTGCAGGCGCGGATGATCTCGTGGAACAGGTCCGAGCGGCGCTGCACCAGCACCATGATGTCGCCGGGCCGCAGCGGGCGGCCGCCGCCCTTGCCGTCGGGCAGGGTGGTGCCGGCGTCGATCAGGCGCTTCAGCTCTGCCGCGATGCGCCGGGCCAGGACCACCGTGTGGTGCTGCCGGCCCAGGCGGTCGACCGGGTCGTTCCAGGGCGGGTCCTCGCCCTCGTCCTTGTCCGGGGGGACGACGGGCCACAGATCGACGCGCCCCGGCAGGTCCGTCTTGAAGGCGCGGTGCTGGCTGTCGGGGGTGAAGCCGGCGCGGTCGCGCCCCTGGAAGCACAGGTCCACCAGGCGCAGGATCGGCGCGGCGGAGCGGAAGGAGTATTCCAGCGTCAGCGATTGCAGCGGCGTGCCGGTATGCTCCAGCCGCGCGGCGAAATCCTGCTGCATGCGGTCGAAGGCCTCCGGGTCCGCGCCCTGGAAGGAGTAGATCGACTGTTTCTTGTCGCCGACCACGAAAATGGTGCGCGGCACGTCGGGCCGGGCCCCGGCGCCGGCGGTAAACTCCTGCGCCAGCTTCTCGATCACCTCCCATTGCAGGGGCGAGGTGTCCTGCGCCTCGTCCACCAGGATGTGGTCGATCCCGCCGTCCAGCCGGTAGAGCACCCAGGCTGCCACCGCCGGGTCGTTCAGCAGGTTGCGCGCGTTCAGGATCAGGTCGTCGAAATCCAGCCAGCCGCGGGCTTCCTTGCGGGCCTGGTAGGCGGGCAGGAAGGCATGGGCCAAGCCGTGCAGCGCGGCGGTCCGCTCGGCCGCGGCCAGGCACAGGCGCCGCTCGCGCGCGCGCTCGACACGGCGCATCCAGTCGGCCAGCCGGTCCGCCAGTTCGGGCGGCAGGGCGTTGCGCACGTCCTTGGTGGGGAAGGCGTCGGTCTTGGCGGTGAAGGGCTCCTTCGCGCCGGCGCCGGTGAGGAAGAGCTTCTCCAGCGCATCCAGCGCCGCCATGCCGGGCAGCTCCAGCCCCGCCAGCAGGGCGGCGGCGTTCTGGTCGGTTTTCTTGCCCGCCTCGAGGTGCGGCAGCAGCGCGTCGCGCAAGCCCGCCTCGCCGCCCAGGAAGACCTCGCCCAGCAGCGCGGGCGCGTCGAAGCCCGGCGGCAGATCGAAAAGCGCGCGCGCGCCGTCGTCGTCCAGAAACTCCGCGAAGGCGGCGCGGTGGCGGACCAGCTCGGCGGTGACGGCGGCCAGGTCCTCGCCGGTGTAATGCGCGGCAAAGCGCGCCAGCGCCGCGGCACCGGGGCCGGGGCCAGCGGCCAGGTCCTCGACGATCTCGGCGCGCAGAAGCTCGGCCGCGCGGTCGTCCATTTCGGTGAAGAGGGGCGTCACCCCCGCCTCCAGCGGGAAGCGGCGCAGCAGCGCGGCACAGAAGGAATGAATCGTCTGGATCTTCAGCCCGCCGGGCGTCTCGATCGCCCGGGCGAAGAGCGTGCGCGCCCGGCCCAGGTCGGCGCCGCCGGACGCCTCGTCAATGCCAAGCTGCGCCAGCTCGGCCCGCAGGGCGGCATCCTCCAGCATCGCCCAGGCGCCGAGACGCTGGAACAGGCGGTTCTGCATCTCGCTGGCGGCGGCCTTGGTGTAGGTAAGGCACAGGATGCGCTCGGGCGCGACGCCGGACAGCAGCAGCCGCGCCACGCGGTCGGTCAGCACCCGCGTCTTGCCGGAGCCGGCGTTGGCCGACAGCCAGGTCGAGGCATCGGGCCGGGCGGCCTGCACCTGGCGTTCGGTGGCGTCGTCGCGCAGCGGGATGTTCATGCGAGGTCCTCCGGCGCAGGCGGGTCGGTGGCGTCCCATTCGCCGTAGCGCGCCAGCTGGTCATAATCGCTCGCGTCCTTGTCCGAGCGCATGGCGCGGCGGGCGGTGAAGCCGCGGCCCTCGTCCATCCAGCGCGCGACGAGCGTCTCGAACTCGGCCCAAACCTTGTCCGGCGGATGATCGTCCAGCGGCGCGTCCACCTGTTTCGGCGTGTTGCCGAGGCCAATGTAGACCGCCCGCTGGGTGTGCAGCGCGCCCATCCCCTCGAAGGCGCCGCGGGCCAGCATCGCCGCCTCCAGAAGCAGTTGCAGGTCGAAATTCTCCTGCTCCTTGACGCTGGGGGGCGCGCCGGTCTTGTAGTCGTAAAGGTAGGCCACGCCGCGGTCGTCCAGGTCGATCCGGTCGGCCTTGGCGGTCAGCGCGAAGCCCAGGGCGGGGATCTCGGCCCGGGCCGAGACCTCGAACCGGGCGGGGCGGGCCAGGTCGCGCCGGGCGGCCTCGTCCGCCAGGAACTGCGGCGCGATCCGGGCCATGCGGGCCCGCCAGATGGTGCGCGTCGCCGCCCAGGGGGCGTTCTGGGCCAGAACCTCGTCGGTGATCTGCAACAGGCGTTCGGGCGTGCGGGCGGCGGCGTCGTCGCCCGTCTCGCGCAGGAACCGCTCCAGGATTTCGTGCACGATGATGCCGCGCAGCAGGGCGTCGGGCGTCTTCTCCAGCGGGTTCAGCGGGCGCAGGCCCAGCACGTGCTTGGCGTAGATCGCGTAGGGGTCGCGGATCAGGCGCTTGATCTCGGTCACCGACAACTGGTGCGGGCGGGCGGCACGCGGCGGGCGCGGCGAGGGGCGCGGCGCCGGGGGCACGCGGGCCGGGTTTTCCAGCGCCCGGGCCTGCGCCAGCCAGCCGGCGCCGCGGGCGCGCATCGCCTCCAGCGCCTCGGGACCCTGCTGGGCGGGCAGGCCGGCCAGCAGGTTCGTCAGCCGGTTGAGCCAGCGCGAGGGCACGGTTTCCGCGTCGTCCGAGCGGATGGAGCGGGTCAGCCAGACCTCGGGCGCGCCCACCGCCATCTGGAAGTCATGCGCCGACAGGCCGATGCGGCGCTCGGGCAGCAGCAGCCCGGCCTGGTTGCGCAGCGCGCGGTTGAGCCAGGGATCGGGGCGCGCGGCCTCGGGCCAGCTGCCCTCGTTCAGCCCGCCCAGGATCACCAGTTCGGCGCCGCCGACGCGGGCCTCCAGCGTGCCGAGGATGCGGATGTTCGGGTGGCTGGGGTCGCTTTGCCGCACCTGCCGGCCCTGCAGCAGGGCGGTGACGAGATCGGCGTAATCGGCGCAGGACATCTCGCCCCCGTGCGGCGCCTCCTCGGCCAGCTCCTGCATGGCGGCGCGGGCGGCGCGACCGGCGGCCGCCTCCCACAGCCCGCCGGGGCCGTCGCCGCCCGGCCCGGCGGCGATCGCCTCGGCCAGCGCCAGGTGGCGGCGCACCAGATCGGCCAGCGGCGCGCGCCGGGGCGCCTCGTCCGGCAGAAGGTGTGCGGCGGCCCAGTCGGCCCAGGGGGCGGCTTCCGCCTCGCGCCGGGTGGCGGCGAAGCCCTGCAGCCGCGCGGTGTCCGGGTAGGGCGGCCCCTTGGCGCGCAGCGACAGCTCCAGCTCGCGGGTCAGCAGCAGGTGCGGGCCGCGCGGCGCGCCGCTGTGGGTCAGCGGGTGTTTCAGCAGGGTCAAAAGGTCCGCCGCCGTCTGCCGCTTCAGCCAGAGGCCGGCGACCAACCGAAGGAAGCGCCCCGGCGGCGTCAGGTGCAGCGGCGTGCCGGCGCTGTCGTCGGGCACGATCTGCCAGCGGTCAAGGGCCGCGGCCACCTGGCGGGTCAGCATCCGGTCGGGGGTGATCAGCGCGGCGCGGGTGCCCTCGTCGGCGGCGCGGCGCAGGCGCAGGGCGATGGCCAGCGCCTCGGCCCGGCGGGTCGGTGCCTCGACCAGCGTCATCGCCTCGGTGGCGGGGGGCAGCGCCCCCAGCCCCGGCCCCTCGGCCAGCCAGCGGTCGGTGACCGGGGCGGGACGCAGCGCCAGCGACACCAGCCGCCCGCGCGCCGGGTGCGGCGCCTGGCCCGCCGGCGC
>JBPEXR010000045.1:0-8782 GCA_052031355.1 Paracoccaceae bacterium | reverse complement strand
ACGTCGGCAAAGGTCAGCCGGCCGCGGAAAAGGGCGATCAGGAAGGCCCCGGCGGCGCCCATGCCCGCCGCCTCGGTCGGCGAGAAGGCCAGGTAGATCGGCCAGACGTCCAGCACGCCGTAAAGCCCGCCGATCACCAGGAAGAAGAGCAGCAGTACCGACCAGACGCCGCGCAGCGCGCGCAGGCGCCCGCCCCAGTCGGTGCGCGGGCCCGCCGGGCCGGCCGCCGCGTTGCGCGTGACAGAGATTTTCACCGCCACGAGGTAAAGCAGAACGCCCAGCGCGCCGGGGATGATGCCGGCGATGAACAGCTGGCCGATCGAGGTTTCGGTCAGCAGGCCGTAGATCACCAGGATCACCGAGGGCGGGATCAGGATGCCCAGCGTGCCGCCCGCCGCGATCGAGGCGGTGGACAGGCTGTCGGCATAGCCGTACTTGCGCATCTCCGGCATGGCGACCTTGGACATGGTCGCCGCGGTTGCCAACGACGAGCCCGAGATCGCCGCGAAGCCGCCGCAGGCGACGATGGTCGCCATGGCCAGCCCGCCGCGGAAATGGCCCAGAAAGGCGTTCGACACCTGGTAGAGCTCGCGGCTGATGCCGCCCTTGTTGACGAACAGCCCCATCAGGATGAACAGCGGCACGATCGACAGCCCGTAGTCCTGCGAGGTGTCGATCACCAGGCGCGCCGCCATCGAGATGGACCCGCGGTAGGAGGTCTCCAGCGCGTAGCCGATCAGACCGACCAGGCCCATGGCGAAGGCGATGGGCATGCGAAGCAACACCAGGACCAGGACGGCCCCGAATCCGATGAGCGATGCGGTCATTTGTGCAGATCTTCCAGCTTGTGCGGGGCGACGAGCAGCAGCACGCCGCGCAGGATCATCACCGCGGCGGTGACGAAGGTCATGATGGCGATGAACCAGCCGACGTAGAACGTCGGGATGTTCAGGTATTCGGTGCGGTCCCCGTAGCTGCGCTCGCGCTCGGCCAGGTCGATCACGCGGTCGGCGGGGAAGTAGAGCATGATCCCGCAAAGGATCGTGATGATGCCGTCACGCAGCCGCGAAAGGGAAAGCTTCTCGAAGAGCGGGTCCAGCAGGTCGACCGAGATGTGCTGGTCGCGCAGCGCCAGCGTCGGCAGCGCCGAGAAGACGATGATCGCGATGGCGATGCGCACCAGCTCGGTCGCGGCCTCGATCGGCGCGTTGAAGGCCGAGCGCAGGATGACGTCGGCGAATGTCAGCACCATCAGCGCGAAAAGCGCCGCGGCAGCGATGGCAACGGGCAGGGCAAGGGCTTGCTGGGCAAGTCGCAGGATGGCGCGCATGGGCTGGCTCCGGCGGGCTGGCGTGTCGGGGGTGGGGCCGTGCGCCGCGGCGGGGCGGGAACCCGCGCCGCGGGCGGCGTCTTACGGGCGGCGCGCGGGTGGGCCACGCGCCGCCCAAGCTCAGAAGGTTACTCGTTCGAGACGGCGTCCATTTCCTTCTGAACCATCTCGCGGGCCGCCTGGGCGTCGACGCCCGCGGCCTCCAGCTCGGCCAGGATCTTCTCCTGCACCTTGGCGGCCATTTCGGCGAACTTGGCCTGGTCTTCCTCGGAGGCGACGACGATCACGTTGTCCTCCGCCGCTTCCGTGGCTTCACGCGCCCGCTGGTCCGAGGCGTCCCAGGCGCGGCCCATCATGCGGCTGGCCGGCTCGCCGAAGACCTTCTCGTCGAGGGCCTTCTGCACGTCCTCGGGAAGCGAGTCGAACTTCTCCTGGCTCATCAGCACGGCGAAGGAGCCGCGGTAGAAGCCGCCGGGCATCTCGTAGACGTTCTTGGCCACTTCGTTCAGCTTGAAGCTGATCCGCTCGCCCATGTTCATGGCGACGGCATCGGCCGCGCCGCTGTCGAGCGTCTCGTAGACCTTGGGCGCGGGCACCTGGATGCCGACGAGGCCCAGCTCGGCCCCCACGTCGGCGGAAACGCCGCCGCCCAGGCGCGTCTTCAGGCCCTGCAGGTCGTCCAGCGTCTTCACTTCCTTGTTGGAGTGGATCTGCCCGGGGCCATGCGTGGTCAGCGCCACCAGCTTGACGCCGCGGTGCTCGTCCAGCTCGGCCAGGTGCGCCTCGTGCACGCGCCAGTAGGCGGTCGAGGCAGCCTCGGCGTTGCCTTCGTAGCCCGGCAGCTCGATCAGCTTGGTGCCGATGAAGCGGCCCGGCTGGTAGCCGTGGAAGATGATGGTCATGTCGGCCGCGCCGTCCATCACCAGGTCCATCTGTGCCGGCGGCGGGGCGAGGCCCATCTTCAGCTCGCCGGTCACCTGGCCGTCGGTGGCTTCCTCCATCATGTCGACCAGCCCTTCGAGCATGTCGACGTTGATCGGATGCGTCGGCGGCAGCCAGGTCGAGATGGTCAGGGTTTCGGCGGCAAAGGCCAGGCTGCCGGCGCAGACAGCGGCGGCGGTGGTGGCCATGAGGCGTGTAAAGGTCATTCTGTTCCTCCCGTCATTCACCGGCTCCTCCGCCGGTTATATGCCATTTCATATATTCACAGAATCAGCGCGCTGTGAACCAGAAATCTGCTAAAATCGACCACGCGGTCGGTTTTACGTCAACCGTTTCCCGCGCCGGGCGCGGGCCGGCAAGGGGCGATGCCGCGCCGCGATTGCGCGCGGCGCAGCTCATTCGACTTGTCCTTGAATCCTGGCGCCTGCGCGGGCCACGGAGCCAGCGCCGCCAGCGTCGGCCCCCGCCCCGGGCACCGGGCCCGCCCCTTCGGGATTCGCGGCCAGCGAGTCGATCAGCGTGGCCAGCGCGTGCTTGATCCGCGCCGCGTCGCCCCCCTGCAGAAGGTGCATCAGTTCCGCCTCGTGGCGGCGCGCATCCTCGACCAGTCGGTCTGCCAGCTCGCGCCCCGCATCCGTCAGGTAAACGCGTACCCGGCGGCGGTCCTGGGCGTCGCCGCGGCGGGTCACAAGGCCGCGGTCGGCCATCTGGCCGATGATCTTGGTCAGGCGCGACTGCTCGATCAGCGCGTAGCCCGCCAACCGCGTGACCATCGCCCCGTCGCGGTCGTGCAGGCAGGCCAGCACGCGCCATTCGGGCACCCGCAGCCCATGCGTGCGGACATGGTCGTGAAACTGCGCCGAGGCCGCCTCGCTGGCCGCGGCCAGCAGGTAAAGCAGGTAGCTGGAGACGAACGTGTCCCCCTGGGCCCCGGCGCCGTCCGCGGCATGGTCTTCCGCCGCCTGGCCGGCCGCCGGGGGCGCCCCGGTCTGGTCAATCGCGTCGCGCGTCATCGTGCCTCCTGCCTTGGCCCCTGGGCGCGCAGGACAGCGCGCCGGGCCCGGTCTGTCAATCCGGCGGCGACGCAATGCCGGGCGCCGGAAGGGGCCAATTTTACCCCTTGACGTCTTTTATATGAAATTTCATGCTTACGTCAAATGGAGGATCGGGCCATGAGCGTTTTGCGCCTCGACATCGCCGAAAAGACCATGCTGACAGAGCGGATCGCCCTGTTCGACCTGCGCGCCGCGGAAGGCACGCTGCCCCCCTACGAGCCCGGCGCCCACATCCGCGTGGACCTGCCGGAGGGGGGCGACCGCGCTTATTCGCTGATCGATCTCGACCCGCCCGCCGACCCGCCCGCGCGCTACCGCATCGCCGTGCAGCTGGAGCCGGAGGGGCAGGGCGGCTCGCGCCAGATGCACGCGCTGGAGGAAGGCGCGCAGATCACAGCCGCCGCGCCAAAGTGCGATTTCCCGGTCGAGACCGGCGCCCCGGCGCTGCTTCTGGCCGGGGGGATCGGGATCACGCCGATCATCTCCATGGCCACGGCGCTGCGCGCGGCGGGGCAGGAATTCGCGCTGCACTACGCCGGACGCTCGCGCCCGCTGATGGCCTTCCGGGAGGAGCTGGAGGCCGCCTTCGGCGAGGCGCTGCACATCCATTGCGACGACGAGGCCGATTGCGCCCTCGACATCGACGCGCTGGTGCAGGCCCTCGGGCCCACCCAGCACCTCTACATCTGCGGCCCGCGCGGGCTGATCGACGCCGCCCGCGCCGCGGCCGAGGCGGCGGGCGTTCCGAAGGATCGCGTCCACGTCGAGCTGTTCGACAACGCCTCCGCCACCGCGGCCGAGGGCGACGCCCCCTTCGAGGTCGAGCTGGCCTCGACCGGCGAGGTGCTGACCGTGCCGCCCGGACGCAGTATCATCGAGGTGCTGGAGGAGGCCGGCCACGACGTGATGTACGACTGCCAGCGCGGCGATTGCGGCATCTGCCAGACCGATGTTCTGGAAGGCGTGCCCGATCACCGCGACGTGGTGCTCAGCGAGGCGGAACGCGCCAGCGGCAAGGTCATGCAGATCTGCGTCAGCCGTGCGCAGACGCCCCGCCTGAAACTCGATCTTTGATCCACGCGCCGAGGGAGGAGCCCATGGGACGCTACTTGGAGAACCCCGCTGCCCTGGCTGGCCTGGTCCAGGCCGAACAGGTGCACCGCGACATCTACATCGACCAGGAGGTGTTCCGCGCCGAGATGCGCCACCTCTTCCGCAACGCCTGGGTCTTCGTCGGTCACGACAGCCAGGTGCCGAAGAAGGGGGATTACTTCACCACCCAGATCGGCGATCAGCCGGTCATCATGGTGCGCCACAGCGACGGCGAGGTGAAGGTTCTCTATAACCGCTGCCCGCACAAGGGCACCAAGATCGCCATCGACCGCAGCGGCAACACCGGCAAGTTCTTCCGCTGCCCCTACCATGCCTGGTCCTTCAAGACCGACGGCTGCCTTCTGGCGATCCCGCTGAAGAAGGGCTACGAGAACACCGGGTTGGAGCAGACCGAGGCCGCCAAGGGCATGAAGGCCGTCGGCGACGTGCACAACTACCGCGGCTTCGTCTTCGCCCGCCTCGCCGAGGAGGGGATGAGCTTCGAGGAGTTCTTCGGCGACAGCCTCTCCTCGCTCGACAACATGGTCGACCGCTCGCCCGCCGGGCGGCTGGAGGTCGCCGGCCCGCCGCTGCGCTACATGCACCGCTGCAACTGGAAAATGCTGGTCGAGAACCAGACCGACACCTGCCACCCGATGGTGGCGCATGAAAGCAGCGCCGGCACCGCCGTCAAGCTGTGGGAGGAGATGGGCCAGCCCGAGGATGCGCCCAAACCCCCGGCGATGGAGATCATCGCCCCCTTCATGTCCTCCTACGAGTTCTTCGAGAACATGGGCATCCGCACCTGGCCGAACGGGCACGGGCACACCGGGGTGCACCACTCGATCCACTCCAAGTACTCGGAAATCCCGGGCTACATGGATGCGATGGTCGAGGCCTACGGCGAGGAGAAGGCCAAGGCGATCCTGTCGGAGAACCGGCACAACACCGTCTATTTCCCCAACATCATGATCAAGGGCCCGATCCAGCAGCTGCGGGTCTTCATCCCGCTGGCCGCCGACAAGACGCTGGTGGAAAGCTACATCTACCGGCTGGTCGATGCGCCGGACGAGCTGCTGGCCCGGACCGCGCTTTACAACCGCATGATCAACGCGCCCACCTCCATCGTCGGGCACGACGATCTGGAGATGTACGAGCGCGCGCAGGAGGGCCTGCACGCCGACGGGCTGGAATGGGTGAACATCCAGCGCCTCTACGACGCGGGCGAGGATTTCGACCGCGAAGCGGTGGAGAACGGCACCACCGAGCGGCAGATGCGCAACCAGTTCCACGCCTGGCTGAAGTTCATGGGCCTGGACCAGCAGAAGGAGGCCGCGCAATGAGCGTGACGCGCGACGACCTGATCGACTTCGTCTACGACGAGGCGCGGATGCTGGACGAGGGGCGCTATGACGAATGGCTCGCCCTGTGGATGGAGGACGCGCACTACTGGATGCCCCTCGACTACCAGCAGGAAGACCCGATCCATGTGACCTCGCTGCTCTACGAGGATCTCTTCATGCTGAAGCTGCGGGTCGAGCGTCTGAAGGGCGCGCGCACCTTCAGCCAGAAGCCGAAAAGCCGCTGTCACCACGTCCTCTCGCGGCCCTTCGTGGACGCGATGGACGAGGAGGCGGGGCGCTTTGCCACCACCACCTTCATGCATTACGTCGAGACGCGCCTCGACGAGCAGCAGCTGCTGGCGCTGACCGTCAAGCACGACCTGGTGCTGAAGGACGGCAAGCTGCGCATCGCCGGCAAGCGGGTGGACATCCTCAACTCCGACGCCGCCTTCGGCAATATCCAGTTGCTGCCATGAGCGTGATGGACGCCCTGACCGTCGCCAGCGCCTTCGACACCGCCGCCGAACGCTGGCCGCAGCGCCCCTTCCTGAACGTGCTGGAGGAGACCGCCGGCATCTACGGCATCGAGGCGGGGGAGGTCACCTACGCCGCCGCCCGGGCCGAGGTGGACCGCCTGGAGGCCGAACTGCGCGATGCCGGCTACGGCGCGCGCCACCGCGTCATGCTGCTGCTGGAAAACCGCCCCGCGTTCTTCCTGTGGTGGCTCGCGCTCAACCGCATCGGCGCCGCCGCCGTGCCGGTCAACCCGGACCTGCGCGCGGCCGAGCTGGCCTATATGACCGGCCATGCCGAGCCGTGCCTCGCCGTCGTGTTGCCCGAGCGGGCCGAGGAGCTGCGCGCCGCCGCCCGCGAGGCCGGCATCGAGATGCCCGTCATCAGTCCCGGCGCGCCGCTTCCCGCGCCGCGCGCCGGCGCCCAGATCGCCGCCGAGGGGCAGGGACGGGCGGCCGAGGCCGCGCTGCTCTACACCTCCGGCACCACGGGCAAGCCCAAGGGCTGCATCCTGACCAACGAATACTTCCTGATGGCCGGCGCCTGGTACGCCGGGGCGGGCGGGCTCTGCGCGCTGACCGACGAGGGCGAGCGGATGATCACGCCGCTGCCGATCTTCCACATGAACGCCATGGCCTATTCCTTCATGGCGATGATCGCGGTGGGCGGCTGCCTGACCGCGCTGGACCGCTTCCACCCGCGCAGCTGGTGGGATTCGGTCCGCGCCTCGGGGGCCACCTGCCTGCATTACCTGGGCGTCATGCCCTCGATGCTGATGGGCCTGCCCGAGGATCCGAAGGACCGCGCCCATTCGGTGCGCTTCGGCTTCGGCGCCGGGGTCGACCCCAAGCTGCACGCCGCCTTCGAGGCGCGTTTCGGCTTCCCGCTGGTCGAGGCCTGGGCGATGACGGAGACCGGCGCCGGCGCGGTGATCTGTGCCAACCGCCAGCCGCGCCGCGTGGGCGAAAGCTGCCTGGGCGCGCCCGAGCCGGGGCTGGAGATCCGCATCCTTGGCGATGACGGCGCCGACACGGGCGGCGCGCCGGGCGAGCTGCTGGTGCGCCGCGCCGGGGAAAACCCGCGCGCCGGCTTCTTCGCCGGCTACTTCAAGAACCCCGAGGCGACGGACGAAGCCTGGGAAGGCGGCTGGTTCCACACCGGCGACATCGTGCGGCAGGAGGCCGACGGGTCCGTTTTCTTCGTCGATCGCAAGAAGAACGTGATCCGTCGCTCGGGCGAGAATATCGCCGCGGTCGAGGTGGAAAGCGCGCTGGCGCGGCACCCGGGCATCGCCGCGGTGGCCGTCTGCGCGGTGCCCGACCCGGTGCGCGGGGACGAGGTTTTCGCCTTGATCGTGCCGCGCCAGGACGCCTCGGCCGATCTCGCGCGCGAGATCACCGAATGGTGCCTTGGCCAGCTGGCCTACTACAAGGCGCCCGGCTACATCGCCTTTGCCGAGGCGCTGCCGCTGACGGCGACGCAGAAGCTGCAGCGGGCCGAGCTGAAGCGCCAGGCCGAGGCGCTGGTGGACGCGCCCGAAACGCATGATCTGCGCGCCCTCAAGAAACGGCCCGCGGCATGAGGCGATCCCCCTATGACGGCGTGGTGCTGGCCGCGCCCTTCACCGCGCCCTACGTGCGCTATTCGCAGGACACGGCGCAGGCCTGGATCGCCCGCGGCCTGCGCGGCGCGCTGACCGCCGCGCGGCTGCGGCCCGGCGATATCGACGGGCTTTCCGTCTCCAGCTTCACGCTCTTTCCCGACACGCCCGTGGGGCTGACGCAGCACCTCGGGCTGACGCTGCGCTATCTCGACAGCGTGCCGATGGGCGGCGCCTCGGGCGTCGTGGCGCTGCGCCGGGCCGCGCGGGCGGTTCAGGCCGGGGATGCCGAGATCGTCGCCTGCGTGGCCGGGGACGCGAACCGGATCGACAGTTTCCGGCGGCTCCTTTCCTCTTTCTCGCGGTTCTCGCAGGATGCGGCCTATCCCTATGGCTACGGCGGGCCCAACGCCAATTTCGCCCTGCTGACCGACGCCTACATGCAGACCTACGGCGCCCGGCGCGAGGATTTCGGCCGCATCGCCGTGTCCCAGCGCGAGAACGCGTTGAAAAACCCCGCCGCGATCATGAAAAAGCCCCTGACGCTGGAGCAATACATGAACGCGCGGCCCGTGGCCGATCCGCTGGCGCTTTTCGATTGCGTGATGCCTTGCGCCGGGGCCGAGGCCTTCCTCGTCATGCGCGAGGAGGAGGCGCAGGCCCGCAACCTGCCCTTCGCCCGCATCGACGGCACGATCGAGCGGCACAACGCCTTCCCCGAGGACCCCATCCAGCTGCGCGGCGGCTGGGCGATGGATGCCGAAGAGCTGTGGGAGATGGCCGATTGCACGCCGGCGCAGATCGACCTGCTGCAGACCTACGACGATTATCCCGTGATCTCGATGATGCAGATCGAGGACCTGGGCTTCTGCGCCAAGGGGGAGGGGCCGGAGTTCGTGCGCCGGCA
>JBPEXR010000449.1:0-1885 GCA_052031355.1 Paracoccaceae bacterium | reverse complement strand
CAGTTGCGGCGCCAGACCCATCGAGGGCTCGTCCAGCAGGATCGTCTCGGGCCGGGACATCAGCGCGCGGCCGATGGCGCACATCTGCTGCTCACCGCCCGAGGTATAGCCGGCCTGGGAGCGGCGGCGTTCCTTCAGACGGGGGAAATAATTATAGACCATTTCGAGGTCCTGCTGGATCGCGGCATTGCCGTCGCTACGCGTATAGGCGCCGGTCAGCAGGTTTTCCTCGATGGTCAGGTGTTCGAAGCAGTGCCGGCCTTCCATGACCTGCACGACCCCCTGTTTCACGATCTCGGCGGGGTCCTGATGCTGGATCGCGCCGCCGCGGTACTTGATCGAGCCCTTGGTCACCTCGCCCCGCTCCGAGGCCAGCAGCCCCGAGATCGCCTTGAGCGTCGTGGTCTTGCCCGCGCCATTGCCGCCCAGAAGCGCGGTGATGCCGCCCTTGGGCACGTTCAGGCTGACGCCCTTCAGCACGAGGATGACGTGGTTGTAGATCACCTCGATATTGTTGACCTCGAGCAGGTTGTCGACTGCGACGTCATTGGTGTTGGCGGCATCCAGCATGTGGTGGACCTTTCCTGGGGTTCGAAGATGTCCCCGGCCACCCGATAGGTGGCCGGGAGCAGGGTTCTTAGCAGTTGCCTTCGATGGCGTTCTCGCTGGCGTAGGCCGCGCTGTCCTCGTCGATCAGCGGCTGGATCACGTCCTGATCCGACTGCATGAAGTCCGACACGAGGTTCCATTCCTTGGCCTCGGCATCCCACTGCGTCACGGCCACGAAGCCTTCGCCGCCGTGATTGTCACAAGAGACGCTGAACTCAGGCCCGAAGTCCGGCAGGCCAAGCGCCGCCATCTTCTCTTCGGTGATCTCGAGTTGCTCCATCCCGTCGCGCATCTGGCCGCTGGTGATGTCGGTCACGCCGTGGATCTCCTGCGCGGTGCGTGCGGCCTCGGCCACCAGCATCGCGGCGTAGATGCCACGGTTGTAAAGCACCGTGCCGACCTGATCGCCCGCGCCCGCGGCCTTGCCCGCGTCGATGACATGCTCACGCAGGTCGTCATAGAGCGGATAGTCGGAGCCGACGTTGTGGAAGGTCAGCGCCTTGTAGCCATCGGCCTTGGCGCCCGCGGCCAGCACGTCGTTCTCGGAGCCGGACCACCAAATGCCGATGAACTTGTCCATCGGGAAGCGGATGTTGGCGGCTTCCTGAACGGCAACCTGGTTCATCACGCCCCAGCCGTACATGATCACGTAGTCGGGCTTGTCACGGCGGATCTGCAGCCACTGGGATTTCTGCTCCTGACCGGGGTGGTCGACGGGCACGAGGCTCAGCTCGAAGCCGTGCTTCTCGGACAGTTCCTCAAGCGTGCGGATCGGCTCCTTGCCATAGGCGGAGTTGTGGTAGACCAGCGCGACCTTCTTGCCCTCGAGGCTGCCGCCCTCTTCTTCCATGATGTGCTTGATCGCCACCGAGGCGCCGTCCCAGTAGTTGGCCGGGAAGTTGAACACATGGCTGAAGACGTTGCCGTTCTTGGCCGAGGTGCGGCCCAGACCGGAGGTCAGCATCGGGATGTCGTCGGCGGTGACCTTGGGAATCAGCTGGTAGGTGATGCCGGTCGAGAGCGGCTGGTACACCAGCGCGCCTTCACCCTTGGTGGATTCGTAGCATTCCACGCCCTTCTCGGTGTTGTAGGCGGTTTCGCATTCCGGCACGCGGATGGTCTCGCCGCCGATGCCGCCGTCACGCTCGTTGAGCAGGGTGAAATAGTCGGCATAGCCGTCGGCGAAGGGGATGCCGCCCGCGGCATAAGGCCCGGTGCGGTAGCTCAGCGACGGAAAGACGAGGTCCGCCATCACGGGGCTTGCGGCCATCAGGCC
>JBPEXR010000448.1:0-4076 GCA_052031355.1 Paracoccaceae bacterium | reverse complement strand
CACCCTTCATCCTGAACCCCTTCCCGGTGGACAGCGCGCTGGCGCAGTTCAACGCGGGCTACCCGGACCTGATGCAGCGCTTCGTGATCTTCGGGATCTTCGCCATCGGCTTCAACATCCTCTTCGGGCTGACCGGCTACCTTTCCTTCGGCCACGCGGCCTTCTTGGGGGTGGGCAGCTACTCGGCGGTCTGGATGTTCAAGCTGCTCAGCATGAACGTGCTGCCGGCGATCGTCCTCAGCGTGATCGTGGCGGGCCTCTTCGCGCTGGTCATCGGCTATGTCTCGCTGCGCCGCTCGGGCATCTACTTCTCGATCCTTACGCTGGCCTTCGCGCAGATGTCCTTCGCCCTCGCCTATTCGGTGCTGACGCCGATCACCGGCGGCGAGACGGGCCTGCAGCTGGCCCTCGACGATCCGCGCATCCTCGGCATCAGCCAGACGGCGGGCGGCAACATCCCGGTGCCCAGCCTCTTCGGGCTGGAGATGCGCAGCTCGGCGCAGCTGCGGCTCGGCGCCTGGCAGTTCACCTTCAACGCCGGCTACTACGTCGTCGCGGTGATCATGATGCTGGCCTTCTACCTGTCGATCCGCATCTTCCGCTCGCCCTTCGGGCTGATGCTGCGGGCGGTGAAATCGAACCAGCAGCGGATGAACTACACCGGCCTCAACTCGCGCCCCTACACGCTGGCGGCCTTCGTCATCTCGGGCATGTACGCGGGGCTGGCCGGCGGGCTGATGGCGGCGATGGACCCGCTGGCCGGGGCCGAGCGGATGCAGTGGACCGCCTCCGGCGAGGTGGTGCTGATGACCATTCTCGGCGGGGCCGGCACGCTGATCGGCCCGGTGCTGGGCGCCGGCTTCATCAAGTACTTCGAGAACATCTTCTCGAAGATCAACGACAACGTGCTGCACGCCTGGTTTGCCTTCCTGCCCGACGGGCTGGAGGACGCGATGGTCGCGATCATCCACCCCTTCATCGGCAAGGGCTGGCACCTGACGCTGGGCATCATGTTCATGCTGGTGGTGATCTTCCTGCCCGGCGGCCTGGTCGAGGGCGGGCAGCGCGTCGGACGCTTCGTCTTCCGCCGCCGCGACCGCAAGGCCGAAAGCGTGGAATCCGACGCCGCACGGCAACGCAACGCCGGCCCGGCCGAGTAAGGAGCAAGCGATGAGCATTCTCGAAGTCAAGGACGTGGGCAAACGCTTCGGCGGGCTGCAGGCGCTGGACCAGGTCAACCTCTCGGTGCGCGAGAACAGCGTGCACGCCATCATCGGGCCGAACGGCGCGGGCAAGTCCACGCTGCTGAACTGCCTGGTTGGCAAGCTGATGCCCGACACCGGCTCGGTCCTGTTCGACGGGCAGTCGGTGCTGGGGCGCAAGCCGCACGAGATCAACCAGATGGGCATCAGCCGCGTCTTCCAGACGCCGGAGATCTTCGGCGACCTGACGGTGCTGGAAAACGTGATGATCCCCTGTTTCGCGCGCCGCGACGGGGCCTTCCGGATGCATGCCTACGAAAGCGTCCCGCAGGAGCGCGAGATCGTGGAACGGGCCGAGCACATGCTCGAGGACGTCAACATGATCGACAAGCGCGACGCCCATGCCGCCTCGCTGAGCCGCGGCGACAAGCGGCGGCTGGAGATGGCCATGTGCCTGGTGCAGGAGCCGCGCCTTTTGCTGCTGGACGAGCCCACCGCCGGCATGGCGCGGGCCGATACCAACAACACCATCGACCTGCTGCGCGAGATCAAGTCCAAGCGCGACATCACCATGGCGATCATCGAGCACGACATGCACGTCGTCTTCTCGCTGGCCGAGCGGATCACCGTGCTGGCGCAGGGCACGCCGCTGGTCGAGGACACGCCCGAGAACATCAAGGGGCACCCCAAGGTGCAGGAAGCCTACCTGGGCGAGACGCAATGAGCGCCCCCCGCCCCGCGCAAGGAGCCAAGTCATGAACGTTCAAAGCGACATCTCCCGCGACGGCCCCCGGGAACGGGGCGAGCCCTCCTTCCTGTCGGTCTGGGACCTGCACGCCTATTACGGCGAAAGCTACATCGTGCACGGCACCTCCTTCGATCTGGCCGAGGGCGAGATCCTGGCCCTGCTGGGCCGCAACGGCGCCGGCAAGACGACCACGCTGCGCGCCATCGCGCGGCTCGACAACCCGCAGGTGCCGCGCGGGCAGATCTGGCTCGACGGGCAACCGCTGCACCAGATGTCCAGCCACCAGGCGGCCGCCGCCGGCCTGGGCCTGGTGCCCGAGGACCGGCGCATCATCCCCGGCCTGACGGTGGAGGAGAACCTGCAACTGGCGCAGATCGCCCCGCCCGTCGGCTGGTCGCTGTCGCGCATCTACGAGCTGTTCCCCCGGCTGGGCGAGCGGCGCCGCCAGGAGGGGGTGACGCTGTCGGGCGGCGAGCAGCAGATGCTGGCCATCGCCCGGGCGCTGGCGCGCGACATCAAGGTGCTGCTGCTGGACGAGCCCTACGAGGGCCTCGCCCCCGTCATCGTTGACGAGATCGAGAAGACCCTGCGCCTGATCAAGTCCGAGGGGATCACCACCGTGCTGGTCGAGCAGAACGCCGTGCGCGCGCTGAAGCTGGCCGACCGGGCGGTCATTCTTGACACCGGCAGCATAGTCTTTGACGGTACCGCCGCCGAGGTGCTGGACGATGCCAAGCTGCGTGCCGAATACCTCGCGATCTGACGGCACGCCTCGCCCCGCAATTCCGCCGGAGGTGCCGCCCCGGCCAACCTCCGGCCGCCCGCCCCGGCCCGCCTCGCCCCGGGCGGGCGACGTAAAGACATCGACCGAAAGGGACCCACATGACCGCCAAGAGCCATCCGCCCCGCCAGGATTTCGCCAGCCAAGCCCACGTCGATGCGGCGGCCTACGAGCGGCTCTACCGCGCCTCGGTCGAGGACCCGGAGGGGTTCTGGCGCGAGCAAGCCGGCCGCCTCGACTGGATGGAGCCGTTCAGCAAGGTCAAGAACACCGATTTCACGCGCGGAAGCGTCTCGATCAAGTGGTTCGAGGATGGCGCGCTGAACGCCAGCGCGAACTGCATCGACCGCCACCTCGAGACGCGCGGCGAGCAGACCGCGATCATCTGGGAGCCGGACGAGCCCGGCGACGCTGCCAAGCACATCACCTACCGCGAGCTTTCGGCCGAGGTGCAGAAGTTCGCCAACGTCCTGAAGCACCTGGGCGTGGCCAAGGGCGACCGGGTGGTGATCTACATGCCGATGATCCCGGAGGCCGCCTACGCCATGCTGGCCTGCGCGCGGATCGGGGCGATCCATTCGGTGGTCTTCGCCGGCTTCTCGCCCGATGCGCTGGCGGCCCGGGTGACGGGCTGCGACGCCAAGCTCGTCATCACTGCCGACGAGGCCCCGCGCGGCGGGCGCAGCACGCCCCTCAAGGCCAATGCCGACAAGGCCTTCGAGAAATGCGGCGACGACGTGCGGATGCTGGTCGTGCGCCGCACCGGCGGCAAGGTCGCCTGGACCGAGGGGCGCGATTTCTGGCTGCACGAATGCCGCGAGCAGGTCGGCGACAGCTGCCCGCCCGAGAAGATGAACGCCGAGGACCCGCTGTTCATTCTCTACACCTCCGGCTCCACCGGCCAGCCGAAGGGCGTGGTGCACACCACCGGCGGCTACCTGCTGTATGCCGCGCTGACGCATGAGACGACCTTCGATTACCACGATGGCGACATCTACTGGTGCACCGCCGATGTCGGCTGGGTGACCGGGCACAGCTACATCGTCTATGGCCCCCTCGCCAACGGCGCCACCACGCTGATGTTCGAGGGCGTGCCCACCTATCCCGACGCCGGGCGCTTCTGGGCGGTCTGCGACAAGCACAAGGTCAACCAGTTCTACACCGCGCCGACGGCGATCCGCGCGCTGATGGGCCAGGGCAAGCAGCATGTCGAGAAGTACGACCTCTCCAGCCTGAAGGTGCTGGGCACCGTGGGCGAGCCGATCAACCCCGAGGCCTGGAACTGGTACAACGACGTGGTCGGCCGCGGACGCTGCCCGATCGTCGACACCTGGTGGCAGACCGA
>JBPEXR010000447.1:0-3867 GCA_052031355.1 Paracoccaceae bacterium | reverse complement strand
GCCGCAGGACGCGCCGGAACACGCGCGTGGCCGCCCGGCGGGCCAGGTCGGCCCCAGCGACCCCGGCGGGCAGTCTAGCGCGCCTGGGCGTGGTAGGCTTCATTCGGGCGCATGGCGGTGGCGCTGGCCACGCGGTTGGTCATGTTGAAGAAGGCCGCCACGTTGACGATGTCCCAGATGTCGCGATCCGAGAAGCCGACGCTGCGCAGGCCCTCGCGGTCGATCTCCTCGATCTCGGCGGAGGCGCGGGTCACCTTCTCGGCGAAGGCCAGCATGGCGCGGTGCCGCGGCTCCAGCTCGGCGGTGCGCCAGTTCATCACCAGGTGCTCGCCCAGCGCCGGATCGCCCGACAGCTGGCGCACCGCGGCGCCATGCGCGGTCAGGCAGTAGAAGCAGCGGTTGACCGAGGAAACGACGACCGCGATCATCTCCCGCTCCAGCTTGCTGAGGCCGCTCTCGGCCAGCATCAACTCGTTGTATAGCCCGGTGAAGGCATCCAGCTTGGCGATATCGAAAGCATGGGCTTTCAGCACGTTGGGCACCATGCCGAGCTTCTCGTCGCAGATGTCGAAATAGCGCTGCGTCGCCTCGGGCAGCGGGTCCACCATCGGCAGGTCCAGCGCCGTGGGCGCGGCTTGCGGGTCGGTCTTAGTCACGCGGGCTCGCCTCCTCCTTGATGCGGTAGTGGTACTGTCCCACAGCCTGCATCCCGAGGGAAGCATAGAGGCCGTTGGCGCCCCGGTTCTCGCGGGTGCACAGCACGGCCATGTAGCGCGCGCCCTCTTCGGCCGCCCAATGCGCCGCGCCGCGCATCATCGCGCGCCCGGCGCCCTGGCGGCGCTGGTGGGGCAGGATCTCCACCGCGTGGACCATGGCGATATCGCCGTGGATCGCGACGAAGCCGGCGCCGCCCGGGTGATCGTTCCAGCGCGTCAGCAGCGCCGCTTTCGGGCCCTGCGCGCGGGCCATGACCGCCACCCGTTCCGGCCCGATGCCGCCGCCGCGCCAGATGTCGCGCTGCAGCGCCAGGGGCGGCCAGATGTGGAAGACGGTGACCCGCGGCGGGCGTTCGGCGCAAAGGGTTTCCAGCGAAGCCGCCCAGATCGTCACCGGGTCGATCACCCGGTAGCCGCGGGCGGCAAGGGCGGCGTCCAGCGCCTCCTCGCCGGGGCGCACCATGAAAAGCGGCGCCTCGCCCGCCTGCCGCATCGCCGCCTCGGCGGCGTCCAGGTCCTGCGCCTGCGGCGCGCCCTCGACCGTGGCGGCGCGCACCCGTTTGCCGCCTCCCGCGCCGTCGCGCAGGGTCACGGCGCCCAGGCGCCAGGCGCGGGCGGGGGGCCAGGTGCCCTCGCTGGCGGCCAACACCTCCGCGAGGGGCGGCAGGTCCGTCGCCGCGGCGCCCGTCGATATCGGCGGCGTTCCGGGGGGCGGCGCCGCGCTCATGCCCCGGCGATCCGCGACAGGCGGGTCATCGCCGCCTCGATCCGCGCCCCGTCGGTGCCGCGCATGACGATGGTGCAGCCGTAGATCCCGTCCTTCTGGAAGGGGTAGGAGCCGATGGAGAGGTCGCCGAACTCCTCGGCGATCTCGGCCAGCGGGCCGGCGATGTCGCCCTCGCCGCGCTCGATGCGCAGGCTCTGGCTCAGCAGCGGGGCGCCGCCGGTCAGCGTGGGGATCAGCCCGGCGAGCATCGCCTCGAAGATCGCGGGCACCCCGGCCAGCACATGCACGTTGCCCAGGGTGAAGCCCGGCGCGGCGCTGATCGGGTTGTCGATCAGCCGCGCGCCTTCGGGGATGCGCGCCATGCGCAGCCGCGCGGCGTTCAGCTCGGTTCCCTGGCGGTCGTAATGGGCCTGCAGCAGGGCGCGCGCATCCTCGCGCACGTCGATGGCGGCGCCCATCGCCTCGGCCACCGCCTCGGCGGTGATGTCATCGTGGGTGGGGCCAATCCCGCCGGAAGTGAAGAGGTGGTCGTATGTGCCCGACAGCGCCCGCACCGCCGCGACGATCGCCGCCCGGTCGTCGCTGACCACCCGCGCCTCGGCCAGGTCGATGCCGTGTTTCGTCAACTCCCGCGCCAGGTGGTGCAGGTTGGAATCGCGGGTGCGGCCCGAGAGGATCTCGTCGCCGATGACCAGCATCGCGGCGGTGGGGTTCGGCATGGGCTCCTCCTCGGGTGTTGGTTCCTGGCTCCGGGCGGGGCGCCGCACGCGGCGGGCGGCGGGCGCGGCTTTGCGGCGCCGGGGTTTTGGTATAGGCGGCGGCCATGCGCTTTCAAACCCCCCTCGTGCCCGCCCGCCTGCTGCGGCGCTACAAAAGGTTCCTGGCCGACGCCGTGCTGGAGGCGGACGGCCGCGAGGTTACCGCCCATGTCGCCAACCCCGGCAAGATGACCGGGCTGGCCGCGCCGGGCCAGCGCATCTGGCTGGAGCCGAACGACGACCCCCGGCGCAAGCTGGGCCACGCCTGGAAACTGGCCGAACTGGAGGGCGGCGGGATGGCCTGCGTCGACACCGGGCTGGCCAACCGGCTGCTGCGCCCGGCGCTGGAGGCGGGCGCCGTTCCGGGGCTGGAGGGCTACGCCGAGGTGCGCCCCGAGCAGCGCTACGGCGCCGGCAGCCGCGTCGATTTCCTGCTGCGCGGCCCGGGCCGCCCCGACACCTATGTCGAGGTCAAAAGCGTGACGCTGTCCCGAACGCCGGGGTTGGCGGAGTTCCCCGACACCGTCACCGCCCGCGGCGCGCGCCACATGGCGGAGCTGGCCGAGGTGGCGCGCGGAGGGGCGCGGGCGGTGCTGCTGTACCTCGTCATGCGCGACGACGCGCGCGGCGTGCGCCTGGCCGCGGATATCGACCCGGCCTATGCCGCGGCGCATGCCTCTGCCGCGGCGGCCGGGGTGGAAACGCGGGCGCTGGGCGTCCATATCGCCCCCGAGGGGCTGCGCCTCGCGGCCCCGGTGCCGCTGGCGTGAGGCTGGGCGCCCCCTCTCTGGCCCTTCGGCGCGAAGATCGCTAAAAGGCCCCGACCCGAAACCGCCGCGCGAGATGCTGGAGCCACCCGACGATGAAATCCCACGCCCGTACCAACCGCGATGGCATCAATATCTACGAGCCCGCCGACTTCGAGGGGATGCACCGCGCCGGCCGCCTGGCGGCGGAGATCCTGGACGCGGTGGCCGACCATGTGCAGGTGGGCCAGACCACCGGCGCGCTGGACGCGATGATCGAGAAGATGGTCGACGACGCGGGCGCCAAGTCGGCGACGATCGGCTACCGCGGCTACCAGCATGCCTCCTGCATCTCGGTAAACCACGTCGTCTGCCACGGCATCCCGGGGGACAAGAAGCTGAAGGACGGCGACATCCTGAACATCGACGTCACCGTGGTGGTCGATGGCTGGTACGGCGACACCAGCCGCATGTTCGTGGCCGGCAAGCTGAGCCGCAAGGCCGAGCGGCTGATCCAGATCACCCACGACGCGCTGATGGAGGGGATCGCCGCGGTGCGCCCCGGCAACACCTTCGGCGACATCGGCCACGCCATCCAGAGCTTCGCCGAGGCGCGGCGCGTCTCGGTGGTGCGCGATTTCTGCGGCCACGGGCTGGGGCGGGTCTTCCACGCGCCGCCGAACGTGCTGCACTATGGCCGCCCCGGCACCGGCCCGGTGCTGGAGGAGGGGATGTTCTTCACCATCGAGCCGATGCTGAACCTCGGCCGGCCGGAGACCAAGGTGCTGGCCGACGACTGGACCGCGGTGACCCGGGACAAGTCGCTGTCGGCGCAGTTCGAGCATTCCGTGGGCGTGACCGCCGATGGCTGCGAGATCTTCACCCTCTCGCCCGCCGGCCGCTTCCACCCGACCTGGAAG
>JBPEXR010000446.1:0-2227 GCA_052031355.1 Paracoccaceae bacterium | reverse complement strand
GCCCGGCTCGCCGGCGCGGTGCGCCGCGGCGGCACGGGCCTGGCGCTGGCGATCTGCGCCGCCGCGGCGGCCCTGGCGCTGGCCCTCTACGCCAGCCTCGGCGCGCCCGGATACGGCGATCTGGCGCTGTCGGACCGCATCGCCCAGGCCGAGCAGATGCGCGCCGCGCGCCCCTCCCAGGCCCAGGCCGAGGAAGAGGCCGCCGCCGCCCTGGCCGCGCGCCGCCCCGAGGCCGCGCCGGCCTACCGCGATCTTGTGGACCGGCTGCGCGCCGCGGTCGAGGAACGGCCCGGCGATCTGCAGGGCCTGCGCCTTCTGGCCCGGCACGAGGCGGTGCTGGGCAATTTCGACGCGGCCCACAAGGCCCAGGCGCAGGTGATCGCCGCGCGGGGCGAGGACGCCTCGGCCCAGGATTACGCGACGCTGGGCGATCTGCTGGTGCTGGCCGCCGGCGGCTATGTCTCGCCCGAGGCGGAAGCGGCGCTGACCGAGGCGCTGCGGCGCGATCCGCGCAACGGCACCGCGCGCTATTACGCCGGGCTGATGCTGGCCCAGACCGGGCGGCCCGACCTGGCCTTCCGCCGCTGGAAGACCCTGCTGGAGGACAGCCGCCCCGAAGACCCCTGGGTGCCCCCGATCCGCGCCCAGATCGAGGATCTGGCCATGCGCGCCGGCGTCTCCTACACGCTGCCGCCCGCAGCATCCGAAGCGCCCGAATCCCCCGTGACGCCGGAGGCCCCGGAGGGCGCTGCCCCCCTGCCCGGCCCCCTGCCCGGCCCCGATGCCGAGGCGCTGGCCGCCGCCGAGGAGATGAGCGCGGCGGAGCGGCAGGAGATGATCCGCGGCATGGTCTCGCGCCTGTCGGACCGGCTGGCCAGCCAGGGCGGCAGCGCCGCCGAATGGGCGCGGCTGATCGGCGCCCTGGGCGTGCTGGGCGAGCAGTCCCGCGCCCGCGCCATCTGGGAAGAGGCGCGCCTCGTCTTCGAAGGCCAGCCCGAGGCGCTGGCGCAGATCGAGGACGGCGCCCGGCGCGCCGGTCTGGTCGAATGATCGCCGAGCGGATAGAGGATTTCGCCGCCGCACTGCCCTTCGGCGCGGCGCTGATGGGGCTGGATTTCGGCGAGAAGACCATCGGGGTGGCGGTCTCGGATACGCTGCGCTCGGTCGCCACGCCGCTGGAGACGGTGCGCCGGCGCAAGTTCGGCCTCGATGCCGCGCGGCTGGCGCAGATCGTCGCCGAGCGGCGCATCGGCGGGCTGGTGCTGGGGCTGCCGCGCAACATGGACGGCTCCGAGGGGCCGCGGGCGCAATCCACCCGCGCCTTCGCGCGCAACCTCTCGCGGCTCGACTGGGCGGGCGATCTGCCCATCACCTTCTGGGACGAGCGGCTTTCCACCGTCGCCGCCGAGCGCGCGCTGCTGGAAGCCGACACCTCGCGCCGCCGCCGCGCGGAAGTGATCGACCACGTCGCCGCTTCCTATATCCTGCAAGGCGCCCTCGACCGGCTGGCGGTGCTGGCGCGGGCGGCGGACTGAAGGGGGCGCGGGGCGATGAGCGACGAGATCTGGCAGCGCGACGAGGTGGAAAGCCCCTGCGTGAAGATCTGCGTGATCCACCCGGAGGCGCGGCTTTGCACCGGCTGCCTGCGCAGCCTCGACGAGATCGCCGCCTGGTCGAAGATGAGCAACGACGAGCGCCGCGCGGTGATCGAGGCCCTGCCCGCCCGCAAGGGCCTTCTGGCCCGTCGCCGCGGTGGTAGGTCGGCCCGCCTCGCCCGTCCCCGCCCCGGATCGGACCGGCGGGAAAGCTAGGCGAGGCTTCGGCAGGCCTCCCGCATCGCGCTTCGATGCGGCCAGGCGCGAGCCCTCCTCAGCATGGAGCGCCCGGTACATTCACCGCGGAACGGATAGTGCACGGCGCTCATGCTGGCACCCCAACGATAAGCTGACGGCTGGGTCTTGTTCACGGCCCCCGGCAAGCGCCTTTGCCTGCCCTGGTCCAAAGTGAGCGTTTCAACGGCGACCGGATGCTCCAGCCGACCACTCCCGGGCGGCGCGCCATCCTTACGCGCTTCAAGAAAACCGTCAGGCGGTTGCCCCCTAACCTGCCCCGGCGCGCTCTAAGCCGCCTCGGCCGGCGCGACCTGCGCCATCGCCTCTTCCACCAGCTCCGGCCCGGCGCCGGGCTTGTGCGCGCCCTCCGACAGGATGCGCCGCCATTGGCGCGC
>JBPEXR010000445.1:0-4875 GCA_052031355.1 Paracoccaceae bacterium | reverse complement strand
GCCGCGCGGTTCGACGTGCGCGACGCCTTCGATCCGGCGCAGAACATCCGCGGCGCGGTGGCCTACCTCGACTGGCTGATGGCGCGTTTCGCGGGCGATCCGATCCTGGTGCTGGCCGCCTACAACGCGGGGGAGAACGCGATCCCGGCCCATGGCGGCGTGCCGCCCTATGCCGAGACGCGCGCCTATGTGCCCAAGGTGCTGGCCGCTTTCGCCGTGGCCCGCGGCCTGTGCCTGACCCCGCCGGAGCTGGCCTCCGACGGCTGCGTCTTCCGCCTGCCCGACGCCACCTGATCCCGCCGCCTGACCCCGCCGCCTGAGACGCGAAAGGCCCCGCCGGGGCGGGGCCTTTGCGGTGCGAGCGATTGCGCCGTCGTCAGTTGACGATGGTCGCCTCGGTCTTCTCGCGGATCTCCTGCTCGGTCACGCCGTCCGCGCATTCGACGATGCGCAGGCCGCCCTCGACCACGTCCAGAACCCCGAGGTTGGTGATGATGCGGTTCACCACCCCTGTGCCGGTCAGCGGCAGGGTGCAGGACTTCAGCAGCTTCGGCTCGCCCGCCTTGTTGGTGTGGTCCATCACCACGATGACGCGCTTGACGCCGGCCACCAGGTCCATCGCGCCGCCCATGCCCTTGACCAGCTTGCCGGGGATCATCCAGTTGGCCAGATCGCCGTTCTCGGCCACTTCCATCGCGCCCAGGATCGCCATGGCGATCTTGCCGCCGCGGATCATCCCGAAGGAGGTGGCGCTGTCGAAGTAGGCGGTATGCGGCAGTTCGGTGATCGTCTGCTTGCCGGCGTTGATCAGGTCCGGGTCGATGTTGTCCTCGGTCGGGAAGGGGCCCATGCCCAGCATCCCGTTCTCGGACTGCAGGGTCACGTTGACGCCCTCGGGGATGTAGTTCGGCACCAACGTCGGAATGCCGATGCCGAGGTTCACATAGGTGCCGTCTTCCAGCTCCTGCGCGGCGCGCGCCGCCATCTGTTTGCGGTCCCAAGCCATGGTCAGCCCTCCCTCACGGTGCGTTGCTCGATGCGCTTCTCGTGGTCGCCCTGGATCAGGCGGTGCACGTAGACGCCGGGCAGGTGGATGTGATCGGGGTCCAGCTCGCCCGGTTTGACGATCTCCTCGACCTCGACGACGCAGGTCTTGCCGGACATGGCGGCGACCGGGTTGAAGTTGCGCGCGGTCTTGCGGAACACCAGGTTGCCGGTTTCGTCCGCCTTCCAGGCCTTCACGATCGACAGGTCCGCGACGATGCCGCGTTCCAGGATGTAGGTCTCGCCGTCGAACTCCTTGTGCTCCTTGCCCTCGGCGATCTGGGTGCCGACGCCGGTCTTGGTGTAAAAGCCCGGGATGCCGGAGCCGCCGGCGCGCATCCGCTCGGCCAGGGTGCCTTGCGGGTTGAACTCCAGCTCCAGCTCGCCGGAGAGGTACTGGCGCATGAACTCGGCGTTCTCCCCGACGTAGGAGGAGATCATCTTCTTCACCTGCCGCGTCTGCAGCAGCAGGCCGAGGCCGAAGTCATCGACGCCCGCGTTGTTGCTGGCGATGGTCAGGTCCTTGGTGCCGGCGTCGCGGATGGCCGCGATCAGCAGCTCCGGAATGCCGCACAGGCCGAACCCGCCGGCGGAGATGAACATGCCGTCGAACAGCAGCCCATCCAGCGCCTCTTTGGCGTTCGCGTAGACTTTCTTCATGGAGGTCCTCCCAAAGGTCCGTATCGCGCCGGTTCTGCCGAGGGGGCGCGCGCCTGTCAACAAAGCCCGCCCCGGCGCGGGGCAGGCTGCGCATTTCTACGTATGGGCCGCCCCGCCGCCCCGCGAAGGCGAGACGGCGCCGCGCGGCGCAGCCCGGCGCGCTACCCTTCGGAGGTTTTCGCCGCCGTTTTCGTGCCCGTCTTCTTGGCCGCCGGCTTCTTGGCGGTGCTCTTCTTGGCCGCGGTCTTCTTGGCTGCCGGTTTCTTGGCCGTGGCCTTCTTGGCCGCCGGCTTCTTCTTGCCGCCCTTGGCCGCCTTGGCGGCGATCAGCTCTACCGCCATGTCCATGGTCACGTCCGCAGGCTCGGTGCCCTTGGGCAGGGTGGCGTTGACCTTCTCCCATTTGACGTAAGGCCCGTAGCGGCCGTCCATCACCACGACGGGGCCGCCGCTTTCGGGATGCTCGCCCAGCTCCTTCAGCGGCTTGGCGGCACTGCGCCCGCCGCCGCGGCCCGCGGCCTTCTTGGCCAGCTCCTCGACCGCGCGGTTCATGCCGATGGTAAAGACATCCTCGACGTCCTTGAGGTTGGCATAGAGGCGCCCGTGCTTGACGTAGGGCCCGTAGCGGCCGATGCCGGCCTCGACCATCTCGCCGTCCTCGGGGTGGGGGCCCACCTGGCGCGGCAGGTTCAGCAGCGTCAGCGCCTTCTCCAGCGTCATGTCGTCGGGCGACCAGCCCTTGGGCAGGGAGGCGCGGGGCGGCTTGGGCTGCTCTTCCGTGGCCTCGCCGCGCTGCACATAGGGGCCGAAACGCCCCGAACGCAGCGAGATCTCGTCGCCGTTGTCCTCGCCCAGCACGCGGTCGCCGCCCTCGGCCGCGTCGCCGCCGATCGGGCGGGTGTAGCGGCATTCGGGGTAGCGCGAGCAGCCGACGAAGCCGCCCGACCGCGAGGTCTTGAGGTGCAGCTGCCCCTGGCCGCAGAGCGGGCAAAGCCGCGGGTCGCTGCCATCCTCGCGCGGCGGGTAGAGCTGCGGGGCCAGCGCCTCGTCCAGCACGTCCAGCACTTCGGCGATGCGCAGCTCCGAGGTTTCGGCGATGGCGGCGGAGAAGTCGCGCCAGAAGCGGGCCAGAAGCTCCTTGTAGTCCTTCTTGCCGGCGCTCACCTCGTCCAGCTCGTCCTCCAGCGCGGCGGTGAAGTCATACTCCACGTAGCGCTTGAAGAAGTTCAGAAGGAAGATCGTGACGATGCGGCCCTTGTCCTCCGGGAAGAGGCGGTTCTTGTCCTTGCGGACGTATTCGCGGTCCTGGATCGTGGTGATCACGCTGGCGTAGGTCGAGGGGCGGCCGATGCCCAGCTCTTCCATCTTCTTGACCAGCGTCGCCTCGGTGTAGCGCGGCGGCGGCTGGGTGAAATGCTGCTCGGGCGTGACCTCGCGCTTCTCTGCGCGTTCGCCCTCGCTCAGCTGCGGCAGGCGCTTCTCGTCGTCATCGCCGGAGATATCGTCGCGCCCTTCCTCGTAGACCCGCATGAAGCCGTCGAAGAGAACGACCTGGCCGGTGGCGCGCAGCACCACCTGGCCGTCGGCGCTGCCGATGTCGACGGTCGTCCGCTCCAGCCGGGCGCCTTCCATCTGGCAGGCGAGGGTGCGCTTCCAGATCAGGTCATAGAGCTTGCGCTGGTCCGGATCGGTCAGCCGCAGGGAGGCGGCGTCACGCTCCATGTCCGTGGGCCGGATGCATTCGTGCGCTTCCTGGGCGTTCTTGGCCTTGTTCTTGTACATGCGTGGGCTCTTGGGCACGTATTCCGCGCCGTAGCGGGCCTTGATCGCATCGCGCGCGGCCATCACCGCCTCGGGCGCCATGTCGATGCCGTCGGTCCGCATGTAGGTGATGTGCCCGGCCTCGTAGAGGCGCTGGGCCGCGCTCATGCACTGGCGCGCGCCCATGCCGAACTTGCGGCTCGCCTCCTGCTGGAGGGTCGACGTCATGAAGGGTGCGGCGGGGTTGCGCGAGGCCGGCTTGGCCTCCACCGACTGGATGGTCAGATCGCGGCTTTGCACCGCCTGGACGGCCATTTCCGCCTGGGTCTCGTTCTCCAGGTCGTAGCGGTCCAGCTTCTTGCCGGCGAGATGCGTCAGCCGCGCCTCGAAGGCCTGGCCGCGCTGGCTGGCGAGCTGGGCCTTCACGCTCCAGTATTCGCGGGCCTTGAAGGCTTCGATCTCCATCTCGCGCTCGACGATCAGCCGCAGGCAGACCGATTGCACGCGCCCGGCGGACTTGGCGCCGGGCAGCTTGCGCCAGAGCACCGGCGAGAGGTTGAAGCCGACGAGGTAGTCGAGGGCGCGCCGCGCGAGATAGGCCTCGACCAGCGGGGCGTCGACCTGGCGCGGGGCCTTCATCGCCTCGGTCACGGCGCTTTTGGTGATGGCGTTGAAGACGACGCGGCTGACGGGCGTGTCCTTCTTCAGCGCCTTGCGCTTGCGCAGCGCCTCTTCGAGGTGCCAGGAAATCGCCTCGCCCTCGCGGTCGGGGTCGGTGGCGAGGATCAGCTCGGGGTCGTCCTTCAGCGCGTCGGCGATCGCCTTGACGTGCTTGCGGCTGTCGTAGCCGACCTCCCATTTCATTTCGAATCCCGCCTCCGGGTCGACGGAGCCATCCTTCGGCGGCAGGTCACGGACGTGGCCGTAGGAGGCCAGAACCGTGTAGTCGTTGCCCAGATATTTGTTGATGGTCTTGGCCTTGGCCGGAGACTCGACGACGACGACGGGCATGGAATTCCTTTCGCTGCGGCACCTGCGCTATGGCGGCGGACCATGTGGGGTTGCGCGGGCGATTGTCAATCCGCCTGCCGTGCATGGCAACCGGCAATAGTGGGGCGGGGCGCTGGGATGTTCCTTCGGTGGGCGCGCTCGGGTTCGCTGTCGGGGGTGAGGGGGCAGGGCTGATGTCGTGTGCCCGCCTACGGGGGCGGTGGGGCCAGCTTGCTTCCGCGCCTTCCTTCAACGTTCACACCTTCCATCCACCAGTTCCGCCCGTGCCCTACCGCGGTTCGTCACCCTGATTGCGGTTCGCCCGGTGGCGCCGCAGGAATTGCTGTTTGACAGCCGACCCGCGACATCGAGCGCGCGGTTCCGCGCCTCGGGCCGCCGACGTGACAGCGCGCGCGGTGCC
>JBPEXR010000444.1:0-8215 GCA_052031355.1 Paracoccaceae bacterium | reverse complement strand
GCTGGAGCCCAGGATCCAGACCGGCACCTGGCTGCCCTGGCCGGGCCAGGCGGCGATGCCGGCGCCCGGCTGCACGGGGCCGAGGTAGCCCAGCAGTTCCATCACGTCGGCGGCGAAACGCCCGCCCCCCGTGGGATCGCGGCGCAGCGCCGCGGCGGTCGCGCCGTCGGTTCCCGGCGCGCGGCCCAGCCCCAGGTCGATGCGGCCGGGGTGCAGCGCCTCCAGCGTGCCGAAGGCCTCGGCCACCATCAGCGGGCTGTGGTTCGGCAGCATGATCCCGCCCGAGCCGACGCGGATGCGCCGCGTCGCCGCGGCGATCTGCCCGATCAGAACCGCCGTCGCCGCCGAGGCGATGCCCGGCATGTTGTGATGCTCGGCCAGCCAGTGCCGGGCGTAGCCCCAGCCCTCGGCATGCCGCGCAAGGTCCACGCTGTTGCGCAGCGCGTCGGGAATCGTGGCGCCCTCGGGCACCGGCGCAAGGTCGAGAAGGGCGTAGCGCATGGGGTCCTTTCCGGGGGTGGGTCTGGGGGTCAGCTTTGCGCCCAGCGCGCCTCGAGCTTGCGCAGGGCGGCGATGCGTTGCTCCGTCTTCGGGTGCGACATCAGCCAGGCGGGCGCGGCCCCGCCGCCGCCCGACCAGGCATCGAGCTTGTCGAAAAGCGAGACCTGCGGCGCGATGCCGTAGCCGGCCTTGGTCAGCAGGGCGGCGGCATACTCATCGGCCTCGTATTCGTCCGACCGGCTGAGGCGCGCGGCCAGAAGCGAGGTCAGCCCGGCGGCGATCCAGCCGCCGATGCCGGGAAGCAGCCGCGACAGGACCATCGCCAGCGCGGTGCGCAGGGCGTTCTGTCCCGAGAAGTCGATCATCCGCCGCCGCGCATGGCCCAGGGCCACGTGGCCCAGCTCATGCGCGATGACGCTGCCCAGCTCCTCGGCGGTGACCGCGCCGCTGGTGAACTTGTTGTAGAAACCGCGCGTCAGGAAGATCCGCCCGTCGGGCGCCGCCAGCCCGTTGACCGGCTCGATCTCATAAAGGTGCACGCGGATGCGCGGCAGCTCCAGCGCCGCGGCGAGGCGGTCGAGCACCGGCTGCAAGCGCGGGTCCAGCAGTTCGGTCGAGCGCGCGTCGAGCTGGCGCCGCGTCCGCCAGACGGAGAAGCGGTAGAGGATCAGCCCGTAGAGGATGGCCAGCAGGATCGGCGTGAAGCGCAGCATGTCCCAGATATGGGCGGCCCGCGCCGGGGGCACAAGCGGTTTGCCGGCACGGGGCGCCGCGCGGCCGGGCGGTGCCGTGCGGCAGGGCGCATGAAAAACGCCGCCCCGGCGGGGGGCGGCGTTCGCGGTGGCGGCGCGGGGCAAGGCCCGCCCCGGCCAAGGCGTTTACTGGGTCTTCGCCATGCGCTTGCGCTCGTGCGGGTCGAGGTAGCGCTTGCGCAGGCGGATCGCGTTCGGCGTCACCTCGACCAGCTCGTCGTCGTTGATGTAGGCGATCGCTTCCTCCAGCGAGAAGCGCGTCGGCGGGGTCAGCCGCACCGCGTCGTCCGAGCCGCTGGCCCGCACGTTGGTCAGCTTCTTGCCCTTGAGGGGGTTCACCTCCAGGTCGTTGTCGCGGCTGTGCTCGCCGATGATCATGCCTTGGTAGATCTCCTCCTGCGCGCCGATGAAGAGGCGGCCGCGCTCCTCGAGGTTCCACAGCGCATAGGCGACGGACTGGCCGTTCTCCATCGAGATCAGAACGCCCGCCCGGCGGCCGGGGATGGTGCCCTTGTGCGGCGCCCAGCCGTGGAAGACGCGGTTCAGCACGCCGGTGCCCCGGGTGTCGGTCAGGAATTCGCCGTGATAGCCGATCAGCCCGCGGCTGGGCACCAGCGCGACGATGCGCGTCTTGCCGCTGCCGGCGGGCTTCATCTCGGTCATCTCGCCCTTGCGCGCGCCGGTGATCTTCTCGATCACCGCGCCGGAATACTCGTCATCCACGTCGATGGTGACTTCCTCGATCGGCTCCAGCATCTGGCCGTTCTCGTCCTCGCGCATCAGGACGCGCGGGCGAGAGATGCCCAGCTCGAAACCTTCGCGGCGCATGTTCTCGATCAGCACGCCCATCTGCAGCTCGCCGCGCCCGGCGACCTCGAAGGCCTCGCCGCCCGGGGTTTCGGTGACGCGGATGGCGACGTTGCTTTCCGCCTCCTTCAGCAGGCGGTCGCGGATCACCCGGCTTTGCACCTTCTTGCCATCGCGGCCCGCCAGCGGGCTGTCATTGATGCCGAAGGTCACGGTGATGGTGGGCGGGTCGATCGGCTGGGCGTCCAGCGGCTCTTCCACCGCCAGGGCGCAGATCGTGTCGGCGACGGTGGCCTTCGACATGCCGGCGATGGAGACGATGTCGCCGGCGAGCGCCTCGTCGATGTCCTGCTGGCCAAGGCCGCGGAACGCCTGGATCTTGGTGACGCGGAACTGCTCGATCTTCTGGCCCACGCGGGACAGGGCCTGCACCGTGGCGCCGACCTTCAGCCGGCCGCTTTCCACCCGGCCGGTCAGGATACGCCCGACGAAGGGGTCGCTGCCCAGCGTGGTCGCCAGCATGCGGAAATCCTCGTTCTGGCGGGCGATCTGGCGCGGGCGCGGCACGTGGTTCACGATCAGCTTGAACAGCGCGTCCAGGTTCTTGCGCGGGCCGTCCAGCTCCGAATCCGCCCAGCCGGAGCGGCCGGAGGCGTAGAGGTGCGGGAAGTCGAGCTGGTCCTCGTCGGCGCCGAGATTGGCGAAAAGGTCGAAGCATTCGTCCAGCGCGCGGTCAGGCTCGGCATCGGGCTTGTCGACCTTGTTCAGCACCACGATGGGCCGCAGCCCCAGCGCCAGGGCCTTGGAGGTCACGAACTTGGTCTGCGGCATCGGGCCTTCGGCGGCATCCACCAGCAGCACCACGCCGTCGACCATGCTCAGGATACGCTCCACCTCGCCGCCGAAGTCGGCGTGGCCGGGGGTGTCGACGATGTTGATGCGCGTGCCCTTCCATTCGACCGAGGTCGCCTTGGCCAGGATGGTGATCCCGCGCTCGCGCTCCAGGTCGTTGCTGTCCATCGCCCGTTCGGCGACCGCCTGGTTGGCGCGGAAGGCGCCCGATTGCTTGAGCAGCTCGTCCACCAGCGTGGTCTTGCCGTGGTCGACGTGCGCGATGATCGCGATATTGCGAAGGTCCATGGGGTCAGCCTTAAAGATAGAGATTGCGCGCGGCCTAACGCCCGCCGCCCCAAAAGGCCAGAGGGAATGGGTGGCGCGCCGTGACGTCGGCCGCCGGCGGGCGCGCCGCGGGCAGGGGCGTCAGTGCGTCGCGGTGGCGGAGAAAAGGTTGATGACGGCGATCCCGGCGATGATCAGCCCGATGCCCAGAACCGCCGGCAGGTCCAGCCGCTGCCCGAAGACGACCAGCCCGATCAGCGAGATCAGCACGATCCCCAGCCCGGCCCAGAGGGCATAGGCGATTCCCACCGGCAGGGTCTTCAGCGTCAGCGACAGCAGGAAGAAGGCGATGCCATAGGTCACCAGGCATAGCAGCGTCGGCCAAGGACGGGTGAACTGCGCGCTGGCCTGCAGCGCCGCGGTGCCGATCGTCTCGGCGGTGACGGCAAGGATCAGGTAGACGTAGTGCAGGGGCATGGCTTGGCTTTCCGTTCTGTCTTCCGCGGGCGGGCGGGGGGCTGGCGGAGGCGCCGCGCGGGGCGGTCCGCGGCGCCCCATTCCTTGCAGCGGCGCGCGGCGGACGCAAGCGGCCGGAGGCGGGCCGGAAGCGGGCGGCGCGCATTGGGCGGGGCCGGGCGAGTCGCAAGCCAAAGGCGGTCCGCGGCGCCGCGATCGGCGGGATTTGGCCGAAAAAACCTGAATCTGCGACCCCTTGGCAACAGTTCGCCGCTCTGCAGCGATTTCGAAACCGTGATTTGAAACTCCCGCCCGTCGGCGCGACTTACCGACCCGAAGCCGTCGGAGACCCGGCGGTTCGCAAGGCGCCCTGCGGGGCGCCCAGTGCAATGAAGAAAGGACAGACCATGAAAAAGACTCTGACCGCGCTCGCGCTTATCGTGCCGGCCCCGCTCTTCGCTGGCAGCATCGCAGCCCCCGTTCAGGAACCCGTCGTCTCGACCCCGGCCCCCGTGGCCGCGCCCGTGAACCTGGGCGGCGACTGGACCGGCGGCTACGCGGGTCTGAACTTCGGCAAGATGAACGCAACCGCCGAGCCGGGCGACTTCGAGGGTGACGACACCTTCTACGGCGCACACGTCGGTTACGACTACGACTTCGGCCGTTTCGTCGTCGGTGGCGAGCTGGACTACAGCAAGACCGACCTCGACATCGCCGGCGCAACCGTCGACAACGTCACCCGCCTGAAGCTGCGCACCGGTTACGACCTGGGCCGCACCATGATCTACGCGACCGCAGGTGGCGCCAAGGCCGACACGTCGATCGGCGACGCTGACGGCTGGCTCGGCGGCGTGGGTGTCGAGTACATGGCGACCGACAGCATCTCGGTCGGCGGCGAAGTGCTGCACCACCGCTTCGACGACGCGGCCGATTCCGGCCTCGACCTGGAAGCCAACACCGTCGCGCTGCGCGCTTCCTTCCGCTTCTAAGCGGCCGGGCGCATCACGCGACATGGCCCTTCGGGGGCCGACAGGCGCGTCCTTCGGGGCGCGCCTTTTTCGCGTGTCGGGACCGCTGCGTTCGGCGCGCGCCGCGCCGCGGCATCGTCCCGCTGCATTGCAGAATGCGCATATCGGGAATGACTGGAAATTCCCCTCCGAACAGGCGACATGCGCGGCATCGAAACCCCGAATGCACCGAGCAGAAAATGCAAACCATCACCGGCACCCAGATCGACATCCAGAAAATCGAAGCCCAGGCGCGCCGCGCCCGCGCCGAGTTCCTGCGCGCCTGCCTGCGCAGCCTTTTCGCCCGGCGCCCGGCCGCCGCGCCGGTTGCCCCGGTCGCCCCGACCCGCGCCGCCGCCTGAGGGCGCACACAGGCTCCGAGGCAACGCAAACAGCCGCCGGTTTCCGGCGGCTGTTGTCGTTCAAGGGGGCGCGTGACGGATCCGCGGGCAGTCACAGGCCCCAGGTGAAGCCCGTGTCCTTTTCCGAACGCTCCCACAGCCGGGTCATCACCGGCTTGTCGTGGGCAAAGGCCTCCAACGTGCCGCGGCCGACCGGGCCGACCCATTCCATCCGCCCGGTGGGACCATAGAGCGCGCGTTCCTCCAGCCCGTCTTCGGTGGCGCACATCACCTCCGGGTAGGCGCCTTTCTCGGCCGATTGCACCATAGGCGAAAGGGACATCAGCTTGAAGGCGACGCGGGTCGCCCAGCCCCCGCTGGTGCTGATCAGCGAGGTGCGCGAAGAGCCGGGGTGGCAGACGTAGACCGCCACCTTGCGGCCCGCGGCCTGCGCCCGGTCCTGAAGCTCAAAGGCGAACATCATTTGCGCCAGTTTGCTTTGGCTGTAGGCGGCATTGGCGCTGTAGCCCTCTTCCCAGTTCATGTCTTCGAAGCGGATAGTGCGCAGGCCCATCTTGTAGCCGAGGCTCGCCACCACGACGATGCGGCCCTGCGAGGCCTCGATGCGGTCGAACAGCATGCCGCAGAGCACGAAATGGCCGTAGTGATTGGTGCCAAGCTGGCTTTCGAACCCGTCGGGGGTCAGTTTGCGCGTCGGTACCTGGGCGATGGCGGCGTTGCAGATCAGCGCGTCGATGCGCGGCAGGGTGCGGCGCAACTCCTCCGCCGCCGCGCGAACAGAGGCCAGCTCTGCCAGGTCCATGCGCAGGAAACTCACCTCGGCGCCCGCGCCGAACTCCTGCCTCAGCGCCTCCACCGCCGCAGTTGACCTTTCGGCGCTGCGGTTCAGCATCACCACCTTCGCGCCCTTGCCCAAAAGGATGCGCGCGGCCTGAAAGCCCGCCCCGGCATTGGCGCCGGTGATGACATAGGTCCGTCCGGCGAGGGAGCCGAGGCGCGCGGGCGTCCAGCCCTCGGGGCCGAATTGGGTGTGTTTCATGGGGCGTTCCTTGTCTGAAGCCGGGGCCGGTTGGGGCCGCGGACCTCGCTTGCGTTTGTAAACCGTGGGGTTTACGTAAGCCGCGGCACGCTACGTGTAAACCCGCATGTTTACATTCAGCCGAGATAACCGGGGGAAGGCCATGAAACTCTATGAAAAGAAACGCAAAGATATTCTGGACGCGGCGATCCGGGAGTTTCGCGAGCAGGGCTTTCCCGCCGCCCGGGTGAACCGCATCGCGGAGACGGCAGAGGTGTCGAAGCGCACCCTCTACAAACATTTCGAAAGCAAGGAGGTGCTGTTCCAGGCGATCACCGACATACTGCTGCAGCAGATCGCCGACATGCCCGGGGTGCGCTATGCGCCCGACGTGCCGCTGCGCGACCAGCTGTGCGCCGCGGTGCGCGATTACGCGGCGCAACTGACCGGCGCGGAGTACATGGGGCTGAACCGGCTGGTGATGTCGGAACTTCTGCGCGACCAGGAGCTGGCGCAGGCCTTTCTCGCCAAGGCGGCGCAGCAGGATGGCCCCATCTCCGGGTTGATCGGCGAGGCCATGTCGGCGGGCCAGCTGCGCGAGGCCGCGCCCGGGTTCGCGGCCGGCCAGCTGCTGGCCATGGTCAAGCACTTCCTGGTCTGGCCGCAGTTCCTGACCGGCGCCGAGGCGGAGATCGACCCCGACACCGTCATCGCCGATTGCGTGGAGATGTTCCTGGCCCATTACGCCGCCGACCGCTGACAGGGTACTGACAGGGCAGGGGGCGTCAGGCCCCGGCAAAGGCGCCCAGGCCGGTCTTTCCGGTGCGCAGCCAGACCAGCGCCCAGGCGGCGATGGCCAGCAGCGTATAGCCGGGCAGGCTGGTCGCGAACCAGTCGTTCGGCGCCCGGAACCCGGCGAAGACCGCGTAGCCGGCGGCCAGGTTCACGCCCAGGTGGATCAGGATCGCCGGCAGCAGCGAGCCGCCCGACAGCACATGCGCCGCGCCGATGATCACCGAATAAAGCACGACATGCGCCGCGAAGAGGGGCAGCGCGATCTGCGCATGCGGGGAATCGAAGGTCCAGAGCGGCAGATGCCAGGCCAGCCAGATCCCCCCGACGATCAGCGCAGCCTCCAGCCAGCCGAACCGGCGGGTGAGGTGGTCCTGCAGAAACCCGCGCCAGCCCAGTTCCTCGCCCAAGGGGCCGAGCAGGAGGTTGAAGCCCACCATCGCCGCGGCCAGCCCAAGGCCCAGCGGCGCGGCCTCACCCGGTGCGAAGGGGCGCAGGATCAGCAGCAGGAGCAGCGGCGCGACGACGAGGCCCCAGGCCACCGGCGGGATGGTCGAGACTTGCACGGTCCGGGCCAGCAGTTCCGCCAGGGTGCCCGCCCGCAGGCTGAGGATGATCGCCGCCAGCGACGGCCCCCAGACCATGAGCAGCCAGAAGGGCAGGCCCGCCGCGCTTTCGGGCGAACGTGCGCCCGGCAGGGCGAGGATGCAGGCGAAACCGGCCAGCGATATCGCGAAGGTCAGGGCAAGGAACGGCAGCGGGGTCATGGTGCGGCCTTCGCCTCCAGCGCCGCCACGATGGGATCGAGATCCGCCGGCGCGGCCAGGAGTGGGGCAAGGGCCCGCAGCGCGGTGACGGCGAAGGCCGCGGTCTGCGCGTCGGTCCACTGGCCCAGGATCGCGCGGCGGTTCATCTGCGCGTTGACCGTCAGGAACAGCTCCGCCACATGCGCCGGATCAATCCCGGGCCGGACGTAGCCAGCGAGGCGCGCGGCGAGCGGCGCGCTCAACTCCTCCGCAAAGGCCTGGTCGAGGGCGGAAAGGTAGTCCAGCCGGTCCTCCTGCGTGCGCAGCGCGCCAAGAACGCCCGCCGCCGCGCCAAGGTTCACCGACCCGTCCCGCAGCAGGCGCAGGATCGGCGAGCCGCCCCCGGCGCCAAGCCCCGCCGCCAGCTGCGCGATCTCCCGCGCGACGAGCGCCTCCAGTATCGCGCGCCGGCTGGCAAAGTGGTGGTAGAGCCCGCCGCGCGAGATGCCGCAGGCCCGGCGGATATCCTCCATCTCCGTCGCGCTGACGCCCTTCGCGGCGAAAATCTCGCCCGCGGCGTCGAGGATCTGCGTCCTGCGGTCGGTCTTGCTGAGGCGGTTGCGCATGGCGGGAAGGTTACCGACATGCGTCGGTT
>JBPEXR010000443.1:0-3388 GCA_052031355.1 Paracoccaceae bacterium | reverse complement strand
CCGGACCTGCTGGCCGAGGATCTTCGAGGCCAGCCCGTCGAGCCCGGGGATCTGGCTGCCGCCGCCGGTCAGCACGATCTGCTGGCTCGGCAGGTACTCGAAGCCGGCGGCGTCGAGGCGGGCGCGGACCTCCTCCAGCACCTCCTCCACGCGTGGCCGCATGATGCCGATCAGCTCGGCGCGCGACACGGTGCGGCGGTCGTGGTGCCAGTCGCCGGTGTCGCCGCCGATCTCGATCATCTCGCGGTCGTCCATGCCGGTGGCGACGACGCCGCCGTAGAAGGTCTTGATCCGCTCGGCGGTGGCCATGGGCACCTGCAGCCCCATGGAGATGTCCGAGGTCACATGGTCCCCGCCCATGCGCACCGTGTCGGCGTAGATCATGTGCTTCTTGATGAAGATCGAGATGCCGGTGGTCCCGCCGCCCATGTCGATGCAGGCCGCGCCCAGCTCCTGCTCGTCCTCGACCAGCGAGGCAATGCCCGAGACATAGGCCGAGTTGGCGATGCCCGCGAGCTCCAGATCGCAGCGCTTGACGCAATGCGCCAGGTTGCGCACCGCGGCGGCATCGACCGACAGCAGGTGCATGTCGGTGGCCAGCGTCTGGCCGATCTGCCCGCGCGGATCGCTAAGGCCCGTGCGGTGGTCGAGGGCGAAGTTCACCGGCTGGGCGTGCAGCACCTCGCGCCCGGGGCCGTAGTCCGGCACGTCGCAGGCCGACAGCACCCGGGCCACGTCCTGCTCGGTCACCATCTGCCCGTCGAGGTCCACCTGCCCCGCCAGCCCGTAGCTGCGCGGCGTGCCGCCCGAGAAACAGGCGATCACATGGTCGACCCGCACGTTGGCCATCTTCTGCGCCGCCTGCACCGCGGTGCGGATGGCGCGTTCGGTTTCCTGCATGGCGTCGATCTCGCCAAAGCGCACCCCGCGCGAGCGGGTGGTCGCCGCGCCGATCACGCGAAAGCCCGACTGCCCCGCCAGGCTGCCGACGCCGTCGGCCTCGACCGCGCGGTCGGTGCCGTCGAAACGCAGCACCAGGCAGGCCGTCTTGGACGAGCCCACGTCCAGGATCGCCACGACCCCCCGCTGCATCGCCGCGCGGCGCATGTTCCGCATCGCCCGCTGGGATTGGTAAAGCTCGATCATCTGCCCATGCCTCCCCATTCCGCCTGTCTGATCCGCCACATCTGCTGCATCGCTTCCTCGTTGAGCCGCAGCGTCGGTCGCTGCGGCAGTCGCATGTCCACCAGCGCCAGGTCCCGCGCCAGAACGTCCTGCACCTGGTCCATCGCGATCACCCGCTCCAGCGCGCGCACCGCGCCTTCGGGCGGCAGCTGGATGCGCTGGCCGCGGTCCAGCACCAGGTCCCAGCGCCGCTCGCCCTGGCGCACCAGCCCGCGCAGGCGCCCCTCCAGCGGGCCGGCGGCGGCGATCAGGCGCAGCGCCTCGCCGACGTGCCGGTCGGCGCCGCGCCCGGCGATCAGCGGCAGTTCGGGGTGATCGACGCGGTTGCCCGCCGGGCCGACATAGGCGCCGGTCGCGTCCAGAAGCTCCAGCCCGGTGCCGGCGCGCCACAGGGCGACCGGCTGGCGTTCGGTCACGTCGATCTGCAGCACCCCGCCCTGCCGGATGCGCGCCGAGGCGCTTTTCACCGGGTCGAGGCCGATGATCACCTCGCGGATGTGATCGAGGTCCAGATCGAAGCTGGACGTCGGGAAGTCGATCGACAGCACCTCGCGGATATCCTCGGCCACGCCGGGGCTGGCGCCGTCGATCGCCATCAGGTTCACCGCGAACTCGGGGCGGCTTTCGATGGCGGCGCGCATGTCGCGCAGGGCGCCCAGCACGGCGTCACGGCGCAGCTCGTCCGACAGGTAGATCGTGGCCCCGCCAAGCGCGACGGCGAAGGGCAGCCCGACGCGCAGCGACAGCCGGAAAAGCGGCGTCAGCATCAGCCGGTGCAGGCGGTAGGCCCAGCGCGAGGGCGCCGGGTCGGGCCGGCTGCCGGAGGGGGCGCTGCCGCTGCCGGGGATCAGCGATTGCATGATGCGTCCTCCACCATCCAGCGGCACATCTCGCCGAAGGAAATGCCCACCTCGCGCCCCTGCTCGGGGCTGAGGGACGTCGGCGTCATGCCCGGCTGGGTGTTCAGCTCCAGCACGATCAGCCCGTCCTGGCCCCGCGCCTCGTCCCAGCGGAAGTCGGTACGGCTGAGGCCGCGGCACCCCAGCGCTTCATGCGCGCGGCGGGCCATGTCGAGGCAGGCCTCGAAAATCTCCGCCGGGATGTCGGCGGGGACCACGTGGCGCGAGCCGCCGGGCTTGTACTTGGCGTCGTAGTCGTACCAGCCGTCGGTTATGATATCGGTAACGGTCAGCGGCCGGTCGCCCATGACGGTGACGGTCAGCTCCCGCCCCGGCGCGAAGGTCTCGACCATCACCTCCTCGGGCATGTCATCCGACAGCTGCGGCGGCGCGTTCGCGGCCTCGTGCACCAGGTACACCCCGACCGAGGAGCCTTCGTTGTTCGGCTTGACGACATAGGGCGGCGCCATCACGTGGCGGGACATGACTTCGGATTTGGGGGCGATCACGCTTTGCATCACCGGCAGGCCGGCGCGCTGGAAGATGTCCTTGGAGCGCTGCTTGTCCATCGCCAGGGCCGAGGCCAGCACCCCCGAATGGGTATAGGGCAGGCCCAGCCATTCCAGCATGCCCTGCACGCAGCCGTCCTCGCCCCAGCGGCCATGCAGCGCGTTGAAGACCACGTCGGGCGCGATGTCGCCCAGCCGTGCGCAAAGGTCCGGCCCCGCGTCCAGCGTTTCGATCTCGAAGCCCTGATCCCTCAGCGCGGCGGCGCATTCGCGCCCGGATGACAGCGACACCTCGCGTTCGGCGGAGGGTCCTCCCATCAGTACCGCAACCTTGGGGCTTGTCCTGCTCGACATACCCTCGTGCGCCTCAATGTCCCGGGCCTTCTGGCCCTTTTCGTTGCGGGCCTTGGCCCGGTTCGTTCTCTTCGCGGGCCGTGACCCGCTTGTTTTGTGGCGGACCGTGGCCCGCTGATGCGCGGGGACGTTGCCCCGCCGGCCGGGCCTTGCCAGCCCCTTCTGTCTCCAGGCCCGTAGGCCCCGGTCTTGCGCGGGCGGTCCGCCCTGCCCTCCTCAAGCGCAACCGGCGCGCTCAACCACAGGTCGATTCGCGCCGCGCCTCGGGGCCCTGTCGGCCCGCCGCCCGGCCTGGCTTTCCGCCCTGCCCCGTCCGGGGCCCGGGGGCCTCAGCCTTTCGCCGCTTCCCGCGCGGTCGCCGCACCGTCGCCGGTTTCGGCGCGCGCAGGGTCGAACGGGGTCACGGCGGTCTGTCCGGGGGCCGGGTCACCGACCCGCATG
>JBPEXR010000442.1:0-6454 GCA_052031355.1 Paracoccaceae bacterium | reverse complement strand
CGGGGAGCTTGCACCCCCGGCCTTCAGGATGTCGCGCCTCACTAGAGCCCCTACGCGGGGCCCGGCGCTGCGGTCAGAGGTAGTCGGAGCGCTGCAGGCCGTACTTGGCCATCTTCTCGTTCAGTGTCCGACGCGGCAGGCACAGCTCTTCCATGACGCTGGCGATGCTGCCCTTGTGGCGCCGCATGGTATTGTCGATCAGCATGCGCTCGAACGCCTCGACGTATTCCTTCAGCGGCTTGCCCTCGGTGGTCATCACCGGCTGCATCTCGTCGTTGTCGGTCATCAGCAGCGAGGCGATGGTGCCCGAGCCGCGGCGGTTCTGCAGCACGGCGCGTTCGGCCACGTTGATCAGCTGGCGCACGTTGCCCGGCCAGGGCGCCTGCAGCAGCTGCGCGGCCTCCTGCGCGCTGACCTGGGGCGCGTCGCAGCCGTATTCCTCGGCGTATTGGTCCGACAGGCGCGTGAAGAGGGTCAGGATATCCTCGCCCCGCTGGCGCAGCGGCGGCACGGTGATGCGCAGCGCGGCCAGGCGGTAGAAGAGGTCCGAGCGCAGCGCGTCCTCGCAGGTGCGGTCCTGCTGCTGCATGTTGCAGATGGCGACGATGCGCGTCTCGGGCGGCGTGCCCTGGTCGTTGATGACGCTGAGCAGCCGCGCCTGCAGGCTGTCGGACAGCGCCTCGATATCCTCCAGCACCAGGGTGCCGCCGCGGGCCTCCTCGATCGCCGGCAGGTTGGGATCGTCGGGCTGCATCGGGCCGAAGAGGCGCCGCGCCAGGGCCTCCTCCTCCATCGCGCCGCAGGAGAGCAGGACGAACTTCTTGCCCGCCCGGCTGCCCACCGCGTGCAGCGCATGGGCGACCAACGTCTTGCCGGTGCCCGTCTCGCCCTCGATCAGCACATGGCCGTCGGCCTGGCCGAGATCGAGGATATCCTCGCGCAGACGCTCCATCGCCGGGGATTGGCCGATCAGCTTCTTCATGATCTGCCCGCCGTCCGACAGCTCGCGCCGCAGCGCGCGGTTGTCGAGGGTGAGGCGCCGCGAATTGGCCGCCTTCTTGGCCAGCTCGGTCATCCGCTCGGGGTTGAAGGGCTTCTCCAGGAAGTCGAAGGCGCCGATGCGCATCGCCTCCACCGCCATCGGCACGTCGCCGTGTCCGGTGATCATGATCACCGGCAGCGCGCTGTCGCTGCCCATCAGCTTTTTCAGGAACTGGATCCCGTCCATGCCGGGCATCTTGATGTCGGTGATGACGATGCCGGGGTAATCGGCCCCCAGCACCTTCAGCGCCTCCTCGGCGGAGGCGAAACTTTCGGTGTCGAAGCCCGACAGCGCCAGCCACTGGCTGATGGACTGGCGCATGTCCTGCTCGTCATCCACGATCGCGATCTTCATCATCTTGGCCATGGCTTACTCCGCTGCCGCGATACTGGAGGGGTCCTGCCCCTCGCCGTCCTCGGTCTCGTTCAAGATAGGTAGCTGCATCTCGAAAACAGCCCCGCCGCCTTCCGCGTTCCGCGCGGTGAGCCGGCCGCCGAGGTCGTTCACGATGCCGGAGGAAATGGCAAGCCCCAGGCCGACCCCGTCGCCCGGCTGCTTGGTGGTGTAGAAAGGCTCGAAGAGGGCATCGAGATCCTCGATCCCGTGGCCGTTGTCGCGCACCGTCAGCGTCGCCGTCTCGCCGGAAGCCAGGATGATGTCGATCTCCGGGTCGTCGACCATGTTGGTGGCGTCCAGCGCGTTGCGCAGCAGGTTGACGATCACCTGCTCGATGCGCATCCGGTCGCCCAGCACCCGCACCGGGCGGCCGGGCACGATGCGGTTGATGCGCACCCGCCCCTGTTTCAGCTGCGGCTCCATCATCGACAGCGAGGAGGCCAGCGCCTCGCCCATGTCCACGGGGCTCAGCTGCTCGGCCCCCTTGCGGGCGTAGGACTTCAGCTGCCGTGTGATCGCGCCCATCCGCTCGATCAGATCGTCGATGCGGTGGAAGGAGACCAGCGCCTCCTCGGGCCGGTTGCGGCGCAGCAGCAGCCGCGCGCCGGCGAGGTAGGTCTTCATCGCCGCCAGCGGCTGGTTCAACTCGTGGCTGACGGCGGCCGACATCTCGCCCAGGGCGGCCAGCTTGGAGCTTTGCGCCAGCGTCTGCTCGGCCACGGCGAGGTTCTCCTGCACCCGCTCTCGTTCGGCGATTTCCCGCTGCAGCCGGGCGTTTAGCGCGCGAAGTTCCGCCGACTCGCGCTGGAACAGCGCCATGCGCAGCGCCGTCTTCCGGCTGAGCGCGTAGAAGGCCAGCGCCAGGAGAATCGCGAAGCCCATGATCTCCAGCGCCAGCACGCCGTTCACCCGCTCGCGCACGCTGGCGTAGGTGGTGAAGGAGGCGATGCGCCAGCCGCGGAAGGGAATGCGCCCCTCCATCCGCATCACCGCCTCGCCGCGCAGGTAGGCATCGGCCGGCAGCGCGGTCCAGTCGGCGGTGGCCTGGATGGCGCGCTGGATGGCCCCGACGGGCGTCTGGCGGGCCAGGGCCTCGGCCTCGGTCAGCCCGCGCCAGCGCGGCTCGGTCGCCAGGACGATCACGCCCTCGCTGTCGGTCACCAGCACCGCGTCGGAAATGCCCGCCCAGGCGCGTTCGAACTTCTGCAGGTCCACCTCGACGACGATCACGCCGACGGTGCTGCCCTGGCTTTCGACCCGCCGCGAATAGGTGAAAAGGTAGCCGCCGGCTTCCCGCTCGACCGTGGTGAAGACGGTCGAGGAGGAGCGCATGGCGTCCACGAAGAAGGCATCCGAGCGGTGGGTGGAGCCCAGGCGGTTGCGGTCGGTCGCGGCGACGGTGCGCCCGCTCTGGTCCAGGAGCATCAGCGAGGCGGCGCCGATCTCCTCGACGAAGGAAATGAGGCGCTGGGTCGACTGGCTGAAATCGCCGGAGTTCAGCGCGCCGATCAGCGCCGGGTCGCGCGCCAGAAGCTGCGGGACGATGGCGTTGCGCCGCAGCTCGGACAGCAGGTTGCCGCTGTAAAGCGCGAGGCGCAGCTCGGCGCGGTTGCGCGTCGTCTCGGTAAAGCGGTCGGTCAGCAGGCGGTTGGTGAACCAGACGGTGGCCGCGGCCAGCACCAGCAGCGCGACAAGGGCCACGCGCACGCGCCAAGAGATTGGCGTTGCCGGTCGCAGCGTCAATTTCCGTTTCTCACCCGGGCCCATGAACGAAGTCTAGTGCGCGCGCCGGGGTGCCTCAAGTCAGGCCTTGGCCAGCTGGCCCACCGCTTCGGCGAAAAGCGGCCGACCGTCGGTGCCGCCGTGGCCCTCGTCCACCGCCCGTTCGGGGTGCGGCATCATGCCAAGAACCCGCTTGTTGGCGCTGAGAACGCCGGCCACGTCGCCGGCCGAGCCGTTGATCGGCTGGGCGTAGGTGAAGGCCACGCGGCCCTCGCCGCGCAGGCGGGCCAGGTCCTCGGCCGGCAGCTGGTAATTGCCGTCGTGGTGCGCCACCGGCACGGCGATCTGCTGCCCCTCGGCATAGCCGGCGGTATAGGGGCTGTCGGTGGTCTCGACCCGCAGGGTCACGCTTTTGCAGATGAATTTCAGCTCGGCGTTGCGGATCAGCGCGCCGGGCAGCAGGCCCGTCTCTGTCAGGATCTGGAAGCCGTTGCAGATGCCCAGAACGAAGCCGCCGCGCTGTGCGTGGTCGATCACCGCGCGGCAGATGGGCGAACGGGCGGCAATGGCGCCGCAGCGCAGGTAATCCCCGAATGAAAAGCCGCCCGGCAGCCCGACCATGTCGATGCCCGCGGGCAGCGCGGTGTCCTTGTGCCAGACGCGAACCACCTCGGCGCCGGCGGCCTCGAAGGCGACGGCAAGGTCACGGTCGCAGTTGGAACCCGGGAAGGTGATGACAGCGGCTTTCATGGCGTGTCCCCAGCTTGCGCGGCGTATCAGCTTTGCCGCGTAACACGTTGAAAAGGCGCCCGAAGGCGCCCCTGGTCAATCTTCCAGAGCGATCTCGTAACGCTCGATCACCGTGTTGGCGAGCAGCTTCTCGCACATCGCCTCGACGGTGTCGCGCCCGGTGCCGGGGGCAAGATCCAGCTCGATCACCTTGCCCTGGCGCACGCCTTCGACCCCGTCGAAACCAAGCGCCCCCAGCGCGTGGCGCACCGCCTCGCCCTGCGGGTCCAGCACCCCGTCCTTCAGCATCACCTGCACTCGCGCCTTCATGCGGCCCCCCATTCACGCTGTGGCGGCCCCGCCGCCGTCCTGCCTGCCCGGCGGCGCCGGGCGCGGCGTCAGTTGATCAGATGCGGCTTCGACGCCGGCTGCGACTTGCGCGGCATGACGCCCAGCCGGCGCGCCACCTCGGTATAGGCGTCCGCCAGGTTGCCCAGGTCGCGGCGGAAGACGTCCTTGTCCAGTTTCTCGCCGGTCTGCATGTCCCACAGGCGGCAGCTGTCGGGGCTGATCTCGTCGGCGACGACGAGGCGCTGGAAATCGCCCTCGTAGACGCGGCCGATCTCGATCTTGAAGTCGACCAGCTTGATGCCGACGGCCATCATCACGCCCGACAGGAAGTCGTTCACCCGCAGCGCGAGCGAGAGCATGTCGTCCATGTCCTGCTGGCTGGCCCAGCCGAAGGCGGCGATATGCTCCTCGGTGACCAGCGGGTCGCCCAGCTTGTCGTCCTTGTAGCAATATTCGACGATGGGGCGCGGCAGGGCGGTGCCCTCCTCGATCCCCAGCCGCTTGGACAGGCTGCCGGCGGCGTAGTTGCGCACGATCACTTCCAGCGGGATGATCTCGCAGGCGCGCACCAGCTGCTCGCGCATGTTGAGGCGGCGGATGAAATGCGTCGGCACGCCGATGTTGTTGAGGCCGGTCATGAAGAACTCGCTCAACCGGTTGTTGAGCACGCCCTTGCCGTCCACCACGTCGCGCTTTTCCGCGTTGAAGGCGGTGGCGTCATCCTTGAAGTACTGGACGATGGTCCCGGGCTCGGGCCCTTCGTACAGGATCTTCGCCTTGCCTTCGTAAATCTTCTTGCGCCGGGCCATGAGGTCTCTTTCCTTTGACCGGAGGCGACTCCCCCGGGCTTGCGCCCTCTTAGTCCATGGCGCGCGGCCCGGCAAGCCGCGCGGACTTGCGCGGTTGGGCCGCGAGGCGCACAATGGGGGTACATTCGTGTCAGGGAGGTGCCCATGACCACGTTCGACGACCGCGAGCGCGCCTTCGAGGCCAAGTTCGCCCGGGATGCCGAGATGCAGTTCCGGGCGGTGGCGCGCCGGACGATCCTGGCCGGCCACTGGGCGGCGGGATTGCAGGGGCTGAAGGGCGAAGCCGCCGAGACCTATGCCCAGGACCTGCTGCACATCGACTTCGAGGAGCCGGGAAGCGAAGGCGCGCTGAACCGCCTTGTCGCCGACCTGCAGGGCCAGCGCAGCCGGGCCGAGATCGAGGCCAAGCTGGCCGGTTTCCTGGCCGAGGCGAAGGCCCAGATCCTGGGCGAGCCCGAGGCCGCCTGAAAAAGACACGGGCCGATGCCGCGCCGCGCCGGACCGCCAGGGCCCGGTGGGCGCGGGACGTGATGCTGGCCAGCGCGCCATTCCGACGCGTCATCTTGCCGCAACGTCACCCTGCCCGCGCGTCATTCGTGACAATTCTTTAACCCGGACGTAAATACCGCCCGCTATCTCGCAAGGCAGGGAAGTGCGGAGTATTGGGATGGGTGATCTGGGCGCGAAGACGCCGCGATCCGGGGCCGGGCGGCCTGCGGACAGGCTGGCCACCGATGCTCCGGGACGGGCCCGGCTGGCGGATCTCTCTGCCGCTCTGCGGACCTCCGCTCCGACCACTCGCGATCAATCTTCCACACGGCCGCGCGCCGGGGCGCTGGCGATGCGCCGCACCCTGCGCGGCGGCGCACCCCTGCTGCTGGCGGGGGCCTGCCTCTACCTGCTGGCCGGCCGGGTCGAGGGGTTCGATCTCGGGGCGATCACCCGCCAGCTGGGCGCAACCCCGGCCTGGCGCTGGGGGCTGTCGATCCTGCTCACCGCGCTCAGCTTCTGGGCGGTCGGGCGCTACGACGGGCTGATGCATCGCCACCTGCGTACCGGCATCACCGGCGCGGCGGTGGTGCGCACCGGCGCATTGGCGGTGGCGCTGGGCCAGACGCTGGGTTTCGGCGCGGTGGTGGGCGCGGTGGCGCGCTGGCGCATGCTGCCCAGCCTCAGCCCGGCCGCGGCGGCCCGGCTGACCCTGCTGGTAACCGTCTCCTTCCTCAGCGCCTGGGCGCTGCTCTGCCTGCCCGTCTGGCTGCTGGTCGCCGGCCCCCTGCCCCTTCCGGCGGCACTGGGGCTGACGCTGGCCGGTGCGGCGCTGCTGGCGGGGGCCGCTTTCCGCTGGCCGGAGCTGCGCCTGGGCCGCTGGCGCGCGCGCCTGCCCAGCCTGCCCGCGCTGGTG
>JBPEXR010000441.1:0-2511 GCA_052031355.1 Paracoccaceae bacterium | reverse complement strand
TTTTTGGCGGCATCACCCAGCTGCAGCTGAACTTGCAGGGCGCGGGCGTTGCCATTCCTGTGGAGTATCTGGCAATGTCGCCGTATATCATCACCATCATCGTTCTGGTGGTGCTGTCGGCCGACAAGAGCGCCGCGCCGGCGTCGCTGGGCCGTACCTTTCACGCCTCGAACTAGGGGCATCACGTCACGCGGTCTTGGCCGCACATCAAGCCCCGCAAAAGGGGCAAGCAACAGGGGAAACCACATGAAGCTAACAACCCTCATGACCAGCGCGGCTCTTGCGCTTGGCCTCGCCTCCGGCGCGCTGGCCCAGGACAAGACCAAGGTGGGCTTTGTCTTCGTCGGCCCGGTGGGCGACGGCGGCTGGACCTATGAGCACAACGAGGGCCGTCTGGCCGTCGAGGAAGAATTCGGCGACAAGGTCGAGACCGTCTACGTCGAGAACGTGGCCGAGGGCCCGGACGCCGAGCGCGTGATGACCCAGATGGCGCTCGACGGCGCGGACCTGATCTTCACCACCTCTTTCGGCTACATGGACCCGACCATCAACGTCGCCAAGAAATTCCCTGACGTGAAGTTCGAGCACGCCACCGGCTACAAGCGCGCCGACAACGTCTCGACCTACTCGGCCCGCTTCTACGAGGGGCGCGCGGTGCAGGGGCTGATCGCCGGTCACATGACCAAGACGAACAAGATCGGCTACATCGGCTCCTTCCCGATCCCGGAAGTGATCCGCGGCATCAACGCCGCCTACCTCCACGCCAAGGAAGTGAACCCGGATGTCGAGTTCAACATCGTCTGGGCCTACACCTGGTTCGACCCGGCCAAGGAAGCCGACGCCGCGCAGGCGCTGATCGAACAGGGCGCCGACGTGATCCTGCAGCACACCGATTCCACCGCGCCCCAGGCCGCGGCGGAGAAGGCCGGCGACGTGATCACCTTCGGCCAGGCTTCCGACATGGCGGAATACGCGCCCAAGCCGCGCGTCAGCTCGATCATCGACAACTGGGCGCCCTACTACATCGAGCGTGTGCAGGCGGTCATGGACGGCACCTGGGAGAGCACCGACACCTGGGACGGCATCGGCCCGGGCATGGTCGAGATCGGCGAGATCTCCGAGGCCGTGCCGGAAGACGTCAAGCAGGCGGCGCTGGAGCTGAAGGACAAGATCGCCAGCGGCGAGTACCACCCCTTCACCGGCCCGATCAACAAGCAGGACGGCACGCCCTGGCTGGCCGAGGGCGAGGTTGCCGACGACGGCACCCTGGCCGGCATGGACTTCTACGTCGAAGGCCTGAAAGGCGACATCCCGAACTGATCGGCCCCGCCCGACTAATCGACGAACGCCGCGCCGTCCCCCGAAAGGGGGGCGGCGTTTTGCTTGCCGCGGCGGCAGGGCGCGCAGCGATGACGCGGCGCTTCCAGCACCCCGCCCCACAAGATATCGTGGCGGCATGAGCGAGCTTCCCCGATTCATCCACCTGCGCTGTCACACCGAGTATTCGCTGCTGGAAGGCGCCATGCGCCTGAAGGAGCTGCCGGACCGCTGCATCGAGGCGCAGATGCCGGCGGTGGCCGTGACCGACACCAACAACCTCTTCGCGGCGCTGGAGTTTTCCGTCACCGCCTCGGGCAAGGGCATCCAGCCGATCATCGGCTGCCAGACGGACCTGGCCTACGAGGCCGCCGACCCGGCGCGCCAGCAGATCATCCGCCCCGCGCCCGTGGTCCTGCTGGCCCAGTCGGAGCGCGGCTACGAGAACCTGATGAAGCTCAACTCCTGCCTCTACCTGCGCGGGGACGGGCAGCCGCCGCATGTGACGGTGGAGGAGCTGGGCCGCCACGCCGAGGGCGTCATCTGCCTGACCGGCGGCCCCGACGGCCCCATCGGCCGGCTTCTGCAGGCCGGCCAGCGGCCGGCCGCCGAGGCGCTCATGGCGCAGCTCAAGGCGATTTTCGGGGACCGGCTCTACGTCGAGCTGCAGCGCCACCCGGGCGAGGCGGGCCTGCCCCCCGCCGAGGCGCTGACCGAGCGCGGCCACGTGGAGATGGCCTATGCCATGGACCTGCCGCTGGTGGCGACGAACGATGTCTATTTCCCCAAGCCGGACATGTACGAGGCGCATGACGCGCTGATCTGCATCGCCGAGGGCGCCTATGTCGACCAGCAGGACGAGCGCCGCCGCCTGACGCCGCAGCATTACTTCAAGAGCCCGCAGGAAATGGCGACCCTCTTCGCCGACCTGCCCGAGGCGGTGGAGAACACCGTCGAGATCGCCCGCCGCTGCGCCTTCATGGCTTACAAGCGCGCGCCGATCCTGCCGAAGTTTGCCGACGACGAGGTGGAGGAGCTGCGCCGCCAGGCCAACGAGGGCCTGCAGAAACGCCTCGCGGTGATCCCACATGCCGTCAGCCCGGAGGAGTACCAGAAACGCCTCGATTTCGAGCTGGGCATCATCGAGGGCATGGGCTTTCCCGGCTACTTCCTGATCGTGGCCGACTTCATCAA
>JBPEXR010000440.1:0-2687 GCA_052031355.1 Paracoccaceae bacterium | reverse complement strand
TTTCCCTCTCGCTGCGCTATGAGGGCGGGCGCCTGGTGCGCGCGGCCACCCGCGGCGATGGCGCGGTGGGTGAGAATGTCACCGCAAACGCCCGCACCATAAAGGATATTCCGGATCAACTCGACGGCGCGCCCGAGGTTCTGGAGGTCCGCGGCGAAGTCTACATGAGCCACGCGGATTTCGCCGCCCTTAACGAACGCCAGGGCGCGGCCGGCCAGAAAACCTTCGCCAACCCGCGCAACGCCGCCGCCGGCAGCCTGCGCCAGCTGGATTCCTCCGTCACCCGCGCCCGGCCGCTGCGCTTTTTCGCCTATGCCTGGGGCGATCTGTCGGCCCCGCTGGCCGAGACGCAGATGGGCGCCATCGAACGCCTTTCGGCGCTTGGCTTCCAGACGAACCCGCTGACCGCGCTTTGCGATGGGCCGGAGCAGATGCTCGCCCATTACGCCCGGATCGAGCAGCAGCGCGCGGACCTCGGCTATGACATCGACGGGGTGGTCTACAAGGTCAACGATCTGGCCCTGCAGCAGCGCCTCGGCTTCCGCTCGACCACGCCCCGCTGGGCGCTGGCGCACAAGTTCCCGGCCGAGCTGGCATGGACGCGGCTCGAGGCGATCGACATCCAGGTCGGCCGCACCGGTGCCCTCAGCCCCGTGGCGCGGCTGGCGCCGGTGACCGTGGGCGGCGTCGTCGTCTCCAACGCGACCCTGCATAACGAGGATTATATCGCCGGCCGCGACAGCGCCGGGGCAGAGATCCGCGGCGGCAAGGACATCCGCGTCGGCGACTGGGTGCAGGTCTACCGCGCCGGCGACGTGATCCCGAAGATCGCCGATGTGGACCTTTCCAAGCGCCCCGGGGACGCGCAGCCCTTCGCCTTCCCGCAGAAATGCCCGGAATGCGGCTCCGAGGCGATCCGCGAGGAGGGCGATGCCGTCCGCCGCTGTACCGGCGGCTTGATCTGTCCCGCGCAGGCCATTGAAAAACTGAAACATTTCGTCTCCCGCGCCGCCTTCGACATCGAGGGGCTGGGCGCCAAGCAGGTCGAGCAATTCTACCGCGACGGCTGGATCGCCGAGCCGGCGGACATCTTCACCCTGCGTGAGAGCTACGGCCCCGGCCAGGTGCGCCAGCTGAAGAACCGCGAGGGCTGGGGCGAGAAAAGTGCCGAGAAGCTCTTTGCCGCCATCGACGCGCGCCGGCGCATTGCCCTCGACCGGGTGATCTTCGCCCTGGGCATCCGCCACGTGGGGGAGACGACCGCCGCGATGCTGGCGCGTCATTACGGCAGCTGGGCCGCCTTTGCCGAGGCGGTGGATGCCGCCGCCCCCTGCGCGGGTCCGGCCTGGGACGACTTGCTGGCGATCGACGGCGTGGGCGCGGTGCTGGCGCAATCGCTGGTCACCACTTTCGCGCAGGAGGGCGAGCGCGCGTCGATCGACCGCCTCGTCGCGCACCTGGAGGTCGAGGACGCCGCGCCCCAGGCCGCCGACAGCCCCGTCTCCGGCCTGACGGTGGTCTTCACCGGCACGTTGGAACGCATGACCCGGGCCGAGGCGAAGGCGCGGGCCGAGGCGTTGGGGGCCAAGGTTGCAGGCTCGGTTTCCGCCAAGACCGACATCCTGGTCGCCGGGCCGGGCGCCGGGTCCAAGGCCAAGAAGGCGGCGGAGCTGGGCGTGCGCACCATGGACGAAGAGGCCTGGCTGGCCCTCATCGGCGCCGCGTGAGCAGCGGCCGCCCGGAGGTCCTGTTCCCGCTTTTCGCGGGGCTGCAGACGCTGGACGGCGTCGGCCCGAAGCTGGCCGGCCTGCTGACAGGCGCCGGGATCGCGGCGCCGCGCGATCTGCTGTTCACGCTGCCGCACGGGTTGGTCGATCGCCGGCGCCGCGACAGCCTGCGCGGCGCGGATCTGCCCGGCGTGGTGACGCTGGAAGTCGAGGTCGAGGCGCATCAGCCCGCCAGCCGCCGGGGCAAGCCGCACCGCGTGCGGGTGGCCGATGCGGCAGGCAGCTTTACCCTGGTCTTCTTCCACGCCCGCGCCGCCTACCTGCAAGGGCTGTTGCCCGTGGGGGCGCGGCGCCTCGTATCAGGGCGGGTGGAGTTCTTTGACGGCCAGCCGCAGATGGCGCATCCCGACTATGTCGTCGCGCCCGCCGAGGCCGCGCAGATCCCGGAGTTCGAGCCGGTCTACCCGCTGACGGCGGGGGTGACGCAGAAAGTCATGTTCCGCGCGACGTCGCAACTGCTGCGGCAGTTGCCGGAACTGCCGGAGTGGATCGACCCGGAGCAGAAGCGCACAGAGGCATGGCCCGACTGGCACGAGGCGTTGGCGGCCTCCCATCGCCCGGTGGCGCAGGAGCAGCTTGCCCCCGCCGATCCGGCCCGCGCGCGCCTGGCCTATGACGAGCTTTTCGCCCACCAGCTGACCCTGGCCCTGGCCCGGGCGCGCCAGCGGCGGGCCCCGGGGCGCGAAAGCCGGGGGACTGGAGAGTTGCAAGCAGCTGTCTCGGCCGATCTGCCCTATGCGCCCACCGGCGCCCAGACCCGCGCGATTGCCGAGATCGCGGAGGATATGGCCAGCCCGCGCCGCATGAACCGCCTGCTGCAAGGCGATGTGGGCGCTGGGAAAACCCTGGTCGCCTTCATGGCGCTGCTGACCGCGGTGGAGGCCGGCGGGCAGGGCGTGC
>JBPEXR010000044.1:0-7535 GCA_052031355.1 Paracoccaceae bacterium | reverse complement strand
ACGATGCGTTCGGTCAGCGCCGCGGGGGGCGCGGGCGGCGGGATGTGCCGGGCCGCGGCCAGCAGGCTTTCGACCTCGGCGTCCTCGAAGGGGGCATCCGGTTCGGGGCCCCTGCCCGGGGTGCGATCATTGCTCATATCCAAGCTCCTCCCGCCGCGCGGCCAGGGTCCGGGCCAGGGCCCGCTTGCCGCGCGCCGTCAAACTTTCCACCGCTTCGGGGCTGCTGTCCATGATCTGTGCGATCTCCGGGTTGGAGAGCCCCTCGAGATGCCGCAACGCCACCGCCATGCGCTGCCGCTCGGGCAATTCGGCCAGGGCGGCGCGCAGGGCCTGCAGCCGCGCGGCGGTCTGCAACTGCTCGGCCGGGCCCGCGGCGGGGTCGGGCAGGTCCACCTCCGCAGGTGCCGCCCCCGGCGGGCCGCCCCGCCGCGCCCATTTGCGCAGCCGGTCGGTGCAGAGGTTGGCCACAACCCGGTAGAGCCAGGTCGAGACCTGCGCCTCGCCCGCGCGCCATTCCGGCGCCTGGCGCCAGAGCCGCAGGAACGCCTCCTGCGCGACATCCTCGGCCTCGGCCGCGTCGCCCAGCATGCGCCAGGCCTGCCCGTGCACCCGCGGCAGCAGCCGGCGCGTCAGTTCGGCCGCCGCCGCGGCCTCGCCGGCGGCGAAGCGTGCCAGAAGGGCGGCGTCGCTCTGCGGGCCGGGACAGTCCGGGCCGGCGCTGGGCGGCGGTTGGCTCATGAAGGCAGGCATAGCGCCCCGGGGCTGGATGCGGCAACGGTGAAAGGCGGCGGGACGGGCCGGGCGTAGCGGTCAGCGAAACGGGGGGCGGCGCGGAGGATCCGCCGCGCCGCCCTTCGGTCACTGCCCGTCCGCCGCGCCGCCTTCCGGCGCGTGGCGCGGGCCGTGGCCGCCGTGCTCGGCGTGCTCGCCGTGCATCCGGTGCGCCCAGCGCGCCCAGCGGTCGGACCGGTGTTCCCGGTGCGCGGCGCGCAGTTCCTTGCGGGCGGCGCGCATCTCCTCGCGGCTCAGCTCGCCGTCGCCGTCGGTGTCGGCGGCGTCGAACATCGCGGCGCGGCGCCCCTCGCGGCTCAGCTCCTGCTCTGACAGGTCACCGCTGTCGTCGGCATCGAGATGCGCCAGCATGCGGTCCACCTGCGCCTCCAGCCGGGCGGCGGCGCGGGCCTGGGCGGCGGCCAGCAGTTCTTCCCGGGTCAGGCGGCCATCGCCATCCGCATCGGCGCGGGCGAAACGCCCCGCCTCGGGCGAGACGACCTCCTCCCGGCTGAGGGTGCCGGAGCCGTCGGTGTCGAGATGGCGCAGCATGCGGGCGCCGTGGTCGCCGCGCGCGCCGGCCTCGGCCTCCGCCGCCCCGGTCTGGGCGAAGGTGGCGGCGGGCAGCACCGCGACGAGAAGGCCAAGCGTGGCGAGCGTAAGGGAACGGGTCATGGGCGTCTTCCTCTGGATTGTCCAACGCAGCCGGCCATCCTGCCCGCTGCATTCCGTCATACGCCCCGCCCCGGGTTTTCCGTCGCCGCCGGGCAAACTTTTTTCGCCGCCCGCATGCCGCGCGACATCCCGCCGCATGACAACCTGTCCCCTTTTCCCCGCCGCCCCGGCGGCCCACCTTAGCGGCGCGCCCCACGCACAGGACAAGCCATGACCGCGACCGACCTCACCCAGACCGGGATCACCCCCGCAAGCCCCGACGACCGATCCGCCGAGGCCGCCGCCGAACGCCCCCTCTGGCCGGCGCTGCGCCGCGGCTTTCGCCGGCGCTGCCCGAACTGCGGCCAGGGCCCGGTCATGCGGTCCTACCTCAAGGTGCGCGATCACTGCCCCGTCTGCCGCGAGGATCTGCACCACCACCGCGCCGACGACGGGCCGGCCTACCTGACGATCCTGCTGGTCGGCCACCTGATGGCGCCGCTGCTGCACGTCGTCTTCGTCGCCTGGCGGCCGGAGCCGATGATCCTCTTCACCATCTTCGCGGTTGGCTGCGCCGGGCTGTCGCTGTACCTTCTGCCCAGGTTGAAAGGGGCGATCGTCGCGTTCCAGTGGGCGCGGCAGATGCACGGGTTCGCAAGGTCCGGCTAAGGCCCCGACGCCCCACAAAGGGGCAAACAGGGGCAAAGGAAGCAGGATGACCAGCGCAGAACCCGGCCGGGCACCGGCCCGCGACAAGGCGGCAATCCGCGATGCAGCGACGGTGATCGTGCTGCGCGACCGCCACAGCGCGCCGCGCATCCTGATGGGCCAGCGCGGCGCCAAGGCCGCCTTCATGCCGAACAAGTTCGTCTTTCCCGGCGGCGCGATGGACCCGGGCGACGCGCAGGTGCCGCTGGCCGCGCCGCTGCCCCAGGTCTGCCGCGCCCGCATTGCCGAGGCCTGCCCGCAGGACCTTTCGCACGGCCTCAGCATCGCCGCCATTCGCGAGCTTTGGGAGGAGACGGGCCTTGTCCTGGGCCGCCCCGGCAGCTGGCAGGACACGCCTCCGCCCGATTGGGAGACCTATGCCCGCACCGGCCATTTGCCGGACGCCAGCGCGCTGCAGTTCATCTTTCGCGCCATCACCCCGCCGGGGCGGCCGCGGCGGTTCGACGCGCGGTTCTTCCTGGCCGATGCCGAGGCGCTGGCCAGCGATCCCGACGATTTCAGCGCCGCCTGCGAGGAGCTGTCGCACCTGCAGTGGATCCCGCTGGCCGAGGCGCGCAATTTCGACCTGCCCTTCATCACCGAGGTGGTGCTGGCCGAGGTGGCGGCGCGGCTGGACGATCCGAACCCGCCGGAAACCGTGCCTTTCTTCCGCAACGACGACGAGCGCAGCCTTTTCCTGCACCTCGGCGGCACCAGCCCGCTGGAGCGGATCGGCGGTTAATCCGCCCCCGCCCCCGCCCCCGCGTCCGCGTCCCGGGCGCGGTCGATCAGCTTCAACACATGCGGGCCCAGTGCCGCGACGATGCGGTCCACGCCGTCGGCGTTGGGGTGAATCCCGTCCGCCTGCATGAAGCGGCGCTGCGCCTCCAGCCGTTCTTGCGCTCCCAGATCCTCGGGCGCGCGGCCTTCGGGGAGCAGCCCGTCGAACCAGCTTTCGACGAAAAGCGCGTCATGCGCCTGCGCCAGTTCCGGGAAGACCGCGTCGAAGGCCTGGCGGTAGCCCGCGCCGTAATTGCCGCTGGCGCGCTGGCCCACTAGCAGCACCGGCAGGCCCCGGCCGCGCACCTCGGCCAGGATGGCGTCCAGGTTGGCGCGCATCTGCTCTGGCGGCAGGCCGCGCAGCAGATCGTTGCCGCCCAGCGCCACGATCACCGCGTCCGTCTCCTCGGTCAGGGACCAGGCGACGCGCGCCCGCGCCCCGGCCGTGGTGTCGCCCGAGACGCCGGCGTTGATCACCTCCGCCCGCGCGCCCTGCTGCGCCAGCCAGCGCGACAGCTCCGGCACGAAGCCGTCGTCCTGCGCCAGCCCGTAGCCCTGGGTCAGCGAATCCCCCAGCGCCAGGATCTGCACCGGGGCGTCCTCTGCGGCCGCGGCGGTGGGGGCCAGCGGGGCCCAGCCGGCCAGCAAGCCCAGCGCCAGCGCCGCCGCCACGGCGCGGGTGCGGCGCAGGGCCGCCTTGCAGCCGCGCGCCCCGGCCCCATATCCCCTCAGGAGTTTCATGAAACGGGATCTCCCATGACCGATGCCATCCTCGACCTCCAAGATGTGCGTCTGACGCTGGATGGCAATGCCGGGAAGGTCGAGATCCTGCACGGGATCACCCTCTCGGTGGCCCGCGGCGAGTCGCTGGCGCTGGCGGGGCCCTCGGGCTCGGGCAAATCCTCGCTGCTGATGATCATGGGCGGGCTGGAGCGTGCGAGCGCCGGCACGGTCCAGGTGCTGGGCGCCGATCTGACGGCGATGGGCGAGGACGCGCTGGCGCGCTTCCGCCGCGGGCGGGTCGGGATCGTCTTCCAGTCGTTCCACCTGATCCCCACGATGACCGCGCTGGAGAACGTCGCCACCCCGCTGGAGCTGGCCGGCACCCCGGATGCCTTCGCCCGCGCCCGGGAAGAGCTGGAGCATGTCGGCCTGGCCCACCGCGCCGACCATTACCCCGGGCAGCTGTCGGGCGGCGAGCAGCAGCGCGTGGCCCTGGCCCGCGCCAGCGCCGGCCGTCCCGAGCTGCTGCTGGCGGACGAGCCGACGGGCAACCTGGACGCGGCCAGCGGCGCGGCGATCATGGACCTTCTCTTCGATCTGCAGGACCGGCACGGGGCGACGCTGGTGCTGGTGACCCACGCCCGCGATCTGGCCGAGCGCTGCGACCGCGTGGTGCGCCTGCGCGACGGGCGGATCGACGCGCCAGGTAGCGCGACCGGGGCCACCGCCGCGCATCGGGCCGCGGAATGAGCCTGGCGCGGGGCGCGGCCCTGGCCCGGCGCGAGCTGCGCGGCGGGCTGCGCGGCTTTCGCATCCTCATCGCCTGCCTGGCCCTGGGCGTCGCGGCCATCGCCGCCGTCGGCATCGTGCGCGCGGCGATCGAGGCCGGGCTTGCCCGCGACGGCGCGGCCCTCCTGGGCGGCGACGCGGAGATCGAGCTGACCTACCGCTTCGCCGACCCCGAGGAACGCGCCTGGATGGCGGGCGTGGCCGCCCGCGTCTCCGAGGTGGCCGAGTTCCGCTCCATGGCCGGGGTGGAGGGGCCCGAGGGCCCGGTGACCGCGCTGGCGCAGGTGCGCGCGGTGGATGGCGCCTACCCGCTGCTGGGCGCGGTCAAACTGCAATCGGAGCTGACGCTGCCGCAGGCGCTGGCGGTGCGCGACGGGCTGCCGGGCGCGGTGATGGAGGGCGTTCTGGCCGACCGGCTGGGCCTCGCGCCCGGCGATGCCTTCCGGCTGGGCGACACGAACCTGCGCTACACCGCGCGGCTGACCTCGATGCCCGATGGCACCGCCTCGGGCTTCGCGCTGGGGCCGCGGGTTCTGGTGGATCGCGCCGCGCTGGATGGCTCGGGCCTGCTGGCGCCGGGCACGCTCTTCTCCGTCAAGTACCGGCTGGACCTGCCGCCCGGCGCCGACCTGGCGGCGCTGGAGGCCGAAGCCCGCGCGCGGCTCGCAGACAGCGGCCTGCGCTGGCGCGACGCGCGCAACGGCGCCCCCGGCATCGCCGAGTTCGTCGACCGGCTGGGCGCCTTCCTGGTGCTGGTTGGCCTGTCGGGCCTGGCGGTGGGCGGCGTCGGTGTCGCGGCAGCCGTGCGCGCGTACCTGGCGCGCAAGACCGCCGTCATCGCCACGCTGCGCAGCCTTGGTGCGGACAGCGCGACGCTGCTGTGGACCTACGGGCTGCAAATCGGCGCGATCTCGGCGCTGGGGATCGTGCTGGGCCTTGCCCTCGGCGCCGGTGTGCCGCTGCTGCTGGCCCCGGTGATCGAGGCGCGGCTGCCGGTGCCGGCCGATTTCGCGCTGCGCCCCGGCCCGCTGGCCGAGGCGGCGCTTTACGGCGCGCTGGCGGCGGCGATCTTCACCCTCTGGCCGCTGGCCCGGGCCGAGGACGTGCGCGCCGCGACCCTCTTCCGCGACGCGCTGGGCCGTGCCCGGCTGCTGCCCGCGCCGCGCTACCTGGTGGTGCTGGCGGTGCTGGTCGCGCTGCTCCTGGGCGCGGCGGCCTGGCTGTCGGGCAGCGCGCGGCTGACCCTCTGGACCGCGGCGGGCATCGTCGCGGCGCTGCTGGCGCTGGCGCTGGCCGGCGCCGGGCTGCGGCACCTGGCCCGCGCGGCGGGGCGGCGCACCCGCGGCCGCCCGGCGCTGCGCTGGGCGCTGGCGGCCCTCGGCGGGCCGGGCGAAGGCGCGGCGGCGGCGCTGATCTCGCTGGGACTGGGGCTGGCGGTCCTTTCGGCCATCGGGCAGATCGACGGCAACCTGCGCCGCGCCATCGCGGCGGACCTGCCGAAAGTGGCGCCAAGCTTTTTCCTGGTGGACATCCAGCAGGACCAGATGCCGCGCCTGCGCGAGGCGCTGTCCGGGATGGAGGGCGTCAGCGACCTGGAAGCCGCGCCGATGCTGCGCGGCATCCTGGCGCGCATCAACGACCGCCCGGCCGAGGAAGTCGCCGGCGATCACTGGGTCGTGCGCGGCGACCGCGGCGTGACCTATGCCGGTGCCCTGCCCGAGGGCTGGACCATCACCGAGGGGCGCTGGTGGGGACCGGACTACGACGGCCCGCCGCTGGTCTCCTTCGCCGCCGAGGAGGCGCAGGAGATCGGGCTGAAGCTGGGCGACCGGCTGACCGTCAACATCCTGGGCCGGCCGATCACCGCGGAGGTGGCGAACTTCCGCGTCGTCGATTTCTCGGACGCCGGCATGGGCTTCGTCATGGCGATGAACCCCGGCGCCCTGGCCGGCGCGCCCCACAGTTTCATCGCCACGCTCTACAGCAGCACCGAGGCGGAGGCGCAGGTGCTGCGCCTGCTGTCGGACGACTTCCCGAACGTCACCGCGGTGCAGGTGCGCGAGGCGATCCAGCAGGTCGCCAGCCTGCTGGACGGGATCGCGGCGGCGATCTCCTGGGGCGCCTCGGCAACGCTGCTGACGGGGCTACTGGTGCTGATCGGCGCCGCCGCCGCGGGGGTCGAGGCGCGCGCTTTCGAGGCCGCGGTGCTGAAAAGCCTGGGCGCCGGCCGCGGGCGCATCCTGGCCAGCTTCGCCCTGCGCGCCGCGCTGATCGGCGCCGCGGCGGGGCTGGTGGCGCTGCTGGCCGGGGTCGCGGGGGCCTGGGCGGTCAGCCGCTTCGTGATGGACACGCAGTTCACCGTGATCTGGCCGCTGGCGCTGGGGATCGTGGCGGGCGGGGCCGCCGCCTCGCTGCTGGCGGGGCTGGCCTATGCGCGCCCGGCGCTGGCCGCGCGCCCGGCCGGGGTGCTGCGCGCCCGCGAATAGGCGGCGCCTCCCGACACCGCGAACGAAAAAGGGCGCGGCCGAGGCCGCGCCCTTCGCTTGTCGCCTTGCGGAAGGCCGCTACTCGGCCGCCTCGGCGTAATCGCTCATCGGCGGGCAGGTGCAGATCAGGTTGCGGTCGCCATAGGCGTTGTCCACCCGGTTGACCGGCGGCCAGTACTTGTCGACCCGGAAGGCGCCCTTGGGGAAGCAGCCCTGCTCGCGGCTGTAGGGGCGGTCCCAGTCCTTGACCAGGTCTTCCATCGTGTGCGGCGCGTTCTTCAGCGGGTTGTTCTCGCGGTCCATCTCGCCCTTCTCGATGGCGGCGATCTCCTCGCGGATGGCCAGCATGGCGTCGCAGAAGCGGTCCAGCTCGGCCTTCGTCTCGCTTTCCGTCGGCTCCACCATCAGGGTGCCGGCCACCGGCCAGGACATGGTCGGCGCGTGAAAGCCGTTGTCGATCAGTCGCTTGGCGATGTCGTCCACGGTGATGCCCGCGCTTTTCTCGAAGGGCCGGGTGTCGATGATGCACTCATGCGCCACGCGCCCCGTCGGCCCCTTGTAGAGCACGTCGTAAGCCCCTTCGAGCCGCTTGGCGATGTAGTTGGCGTTGAGGATCGCGACCCG
>JBPEXR010000439.1:0-4588 GCA_052031355.1 Paracoccaceae bacterium | reverse complement strand
CGGGCGGCGCCTCGGCCATCTCGGGCGGCACCTCGCGGCCGAACCGCCGATCGCGCAGAAGCGCCGAGACGGTGGCGTGATCGAAGGCGGCCATCATGCCGTAATCGCGCCAGTGGTGCAGGGGCCCGCGCGCCCGCGCCTCGGCGTAGAACGGGTAGGGGTCCTGCACGAAGGCTGGATCGGTGGGGGATTGCTGAAGCTCTGCGGTCATTCTGGCCCTCTTGGCGCCGGCGGGCGGTTGCTCTGGCCTTTTGCCAAGAGGGGCCTGTAAATTGCAACGGATGATCGCGCGCCTCCTGGGACCCCGGGCCCTGCCGGCCCTTTTCGTGCTCGCGCTGCTGACGGCCAGCGGCGGGGCCTGGCGGCATGGCTACCTGCAGGGGCTGGACCAGCTATCGCGGCAGGGTTCCTCGCAACTGGCGCTGGCGGCGGACCGGCTGACGGGGCTGCTGCGGCAGTACCAGCAACTGGCGGTGCTGACGGCGGATCACCCCGACATCGCGCTGCTGCTGGGCCAGGCCAGCGAGCGTCAGCGGGCGCGCGCGTTGGCGCGGGCCGAGGCGCGGCTGGCGCGCGCCGCCGACAAGACCGGCGCGCTGGACCTTCTGGTCGTGGACCGCGCCGGCCGGGTGCGCGCCTCGGCCCGGGGGACGGAGCCGGGGCCCCTGGCCGACACGCCCCACGTGCGCCGCGCGATGCAGGGCGCGTTGGGCGAGGCGCACGGGATCTCTTACGGCACGGGGCAGCGCGCCTATTTCTTCGCCGCCCCCGCCTTCGGGGCGGACGGTGCGGTGACCGGCGCGCTGGTCGTCGTCACCTCGATCGAGAAGGTCGAGGCGGAATGGCGCGGCGGGCGCGACGTGGTCTTCTTCACCGACGCGCGGGGCGAGGTCTTCATCTCCAACCGCTCGGAGCTGCTGTTCTGGGATGCGCGGCCCGAGGGCGCGGGTCTGATGCCGCCGGCGGGGCAGGCGGGTTTCGCACGGGCGCGCCACGGCGGGCACGAGATCTGGCGCACCGACTGGTCCCCCTACGTGCCGGCGCGCGCGCTGCACCTGACGCGCGCCCTGCCGGAGATCGGGATGCGCGCCGAGACGCTGGTGGACACCGGCCCGGCACAGGCGCGGGGCGCCCTTCAGGCGGCAGCGGTCGCCGCCCTTTTCGCCGCATTCGGCGCGGTGCTGGCCTGGCTGCGGGGCCGTCGCCGGGTGCTGGCCCGCGCCAACGCCACGCTGGAGCGGCGCGTCGCCGCCCGCACCGGCGCCCTGCTGGAGGCGAACACCCGCCTGCGCCGCGAGATCGCCGAGCGGCGCGAGGCGGAGGCGGCGCTGAAGCGCGCCCAGGCGGACCTGGTGCAGGCCGGCAAGCTTAGCGCGCTGGGGCAGATGTCGGCCGGCATCAGCCACGAGCTGAACCAGCCGCTGATGGCGATCCAGCAGTTCGCGGTCAACGGCGGGCAGTTCCTGGACCAGGGCCAGGCGGGGGCGGCGCGCGCCAACCTCGACCGGATCGCCCAGATGGCGCACCGCATGGCGCGGATCATCCGCAACCTGCGCGCCTTCGCCCGCGGTGAAAGCGAGCCTGCGACCCGCGTCGATATCGTCGCCGTGGTGGACAACGCGCTGGAGCTGGCGCGCACCACGCTGGAGCGCGCCGGCGTCACCGTGGACTGGCAGCCCCCGGCCGCGCCCGTCTGGGTCATGGGCGGGGAGGTGCGCCTGGGGCAGGTGGTGCTGAACCTCGTCACCAACGCGGCCGACGCCATGCAGGCCAGCGCCGCGCGGCGGCTGACCCTGCGCGTCACCCCGCGCGCCGGGCGCATCTGCCTGAGCGTTGCCGACAGCGGCCCCGGCATCGAGGAGCCGGAGAAGATCTTCGATCCCTTCTACACCACCAAGGAGGTTGGCGCGGCCGAGGGCATGGGCCTGGGGCTTTCGATCTCCTACGGGCTGGTGCAAAGCTTCGGCGGAGAGATCCGGGGCCGCAACCTGCCGGGCGGCGGCGCCGAATTCACGGTCGAACTGGCCCCGGCAGAGGCAGCGCGCGCGGCATGACACGGCAGGTCCTTCTGATCGACGATGACGCCATGGTGCGCGAGGCGCTGGCGCAGACCTTGCAACTGGCCGGGCTGACGCCCGATTGCGCCGCCTCTTTCGTGGCCGCGAAGGACCGCATCCACCCAGGCTACGAGGGCGTGATCCTGTCGGACATCCGCATGCCGGGGCGCGACGGCTTTCACGTTCTGGCCCATGCCCGCGCGCAGGACCCCGACCTGCCGGTGATCTTCCTGACCGGCGAGGGGGACATCCCGATGGCGGTGCGCGCCATGGGGGAAGGCGCCTTCGATTTCCTGGAAAAACCCTGCGCGCCCAGCGAGTTGACGGCGGTTCTTGAACGCGCGCTGCGCACCCGCAGGCTGGTGTTGGAGAACCGCCGCCTGAAAGCGCAGCTCAAACAGGGCGACCCGGCGGCGCGGATGATCTTCGGCCGCTCCGCCCTGGCCGAGGGGCTGCGCGACCAGGTGCGCCTGGCCGCCCAGGCCGCGGCCGAGGTGCTGGTGCGCGGCGCGCCCGGCTCGGGCATCTCGAAGGTGGCGGAGGTGGTGCACCTCAGCTCGGCCCGGGCGCGCGCGCCCTTCGTCAAGCGCGCCGCCGCTGGGCTTGACCGCGCGGCGCTGGCGCAAGCCTTCGCCGAGGCGGGCGAGGGCTCGCTGTTCCTCGACGAGGTGCAGCGCCTGCCCAGCGACAGCCAGCTGGCGCTGATCGACCTGCTGGAGCGTGGCCCCGGCGCGCGTCTGATCGCCGGCACCTCGGTGGAGGTTACGGCGCTGGGCCGCGAGGGCGCGCTGCACGCCGATCTGTTCTACCGCCTGCAGGTGCTGGAGGTGCGCATCCCCGCGCTTTCCGAACGGCCCGAGGATATCCCGGTGCTGTTCGAGCATTACCTGGCGCAGGCCTGCGAACAGGCGGGGCTGGCGCGCCCCGAGGTGCCGCCCGACTTCCTGGCCCGGCTGATGACGCGCGAATGGCCCGGCAACGCCCGCGCGCTGATGAGCGCGGCGATGCGCTTTGCGCTGGGGCTGCCGGACGATGGCGGCAGCGCGGCAGGGCCGGGGCTGGCCGCGCAGATGGCGCAGGTGGAACGCGCGCTGCTGTCGGAGGCGCTGCGCCGCCACCAGGGCCGCGCCAGCGCCGCCGCCGCGGCGCTGAAGCTGCCGCGCAAGACCTTTTACGACAAGCTGGCACGCCACGGCCTGCGCCCCGAGGATTTCCGCGCATAGGGTGATTCGGGGGATTCGCGAATCTGTGCGGATTTTCGCACATGCGCCGCGCCTTGCGTGCGATCTGCCGCACGCTTAGCTGGAAGTCCCGGTTAGGGGTGTTGGCCAACATTCTGCAATGACTGTAAAAATTCAAAGTGACGCCGCGTCGCCCATCCCCCTTGAGGCGCGCGCCCGGCTTCGCTTTTCTGTTGCGCACACCGCGCCCGGCCCGTCCGGGCGTTGGCGCAACGTCGATACTCGGGAGGAGTAGACATGAAATTCCTGACCACTGCCGCCACTGCCATGGCGCTTTCCGTCACCGCCGCCTCGGGCGCCTTCGCGGCCAGCGACGCCTGCGACGACGGCGAAATGGTGATCAAGTTCAGCCACGTCACCAACACCGACCGTCACCCCAAGGGCATCGCCGCATCGCTGCTGCAGGAGCGCGTGAACGAGGAGATGGACGGCAAGGCCTGCATGGAGGTCTTCCCCAACTCGACCCTCTACAACGACGACCAGGTGCTGGAGGCGATGCTGCAGGGCGACGTCCAGCTGGCCGCGCCCTCGCTGTCGAAGTTCGAGCAGTTCACCAAGAAGTTCCGCATCTTCGATCTGCCCTTCATGTTCAAGAACATCGAGGCGGTGAACGAATTCCAGGCCTCCGAGACCGGCCAGGCGATGAAGGAATCCATGGTGCGCCGCGGCCTGCTGGGCCTGGCGTTCTGGCACAACGGCATGAAGCAGATGTCGGCCAACAAGCCGCTGCTGGAGCCTTCGGACGCCGAGGGGCTGAAGTTCCGCGTACAGAACTCTGACGTGCTGAAGGCGCAGATGGCGGCCCTGGGCGGCTCGCCCCAGCCGATGGCCTTCTCCGAGGTCTACGGCGCGCTGCAGACCGGCGTTGTCGACGGGCAGGAGAACACCTGGTCCAACATCTACGGCCAGAAGTTCTTCGAGGTGCAGGACGGCATCACCGAGACCAACCACGGCATCCTCGACTACATGCTCGTCACCTCGACCGAGTGGTGGGACAGCCTGGAGCCGGAAGTGCGTGACCAGCTGGCGACGATCATCCAGGAGGTGACCGAGACCCGCAACGCCGAGAGCTACAAGGTGAACCAGGAGGCCAAACAGGCCATCATCGACGCCGGCGGCACCGTGCGCACCCTCGACGAGGAGCAGCGCGCCAAGTGGGTCGAGGCGATGAAGCCGGTCTGGGAGCAGTTCACCGACGACGTCGGCCAGGAGAACATCGACGCCGCCCAGGCGATCAACGAGAAGCACTAGGCCGAACGGCCAACAGGCCCGGCCCGCCGCGCGCGGGCC
>JBPEXR010000438.1:0-11032 GCA_052031355.1 Paracoccaceae bacterium | reverse complement strand
GGTGGCGCGCCCGCGCGCCGCGCTCGATCGCCGCGGCGTGCAGCCGGTCGATGCTCAGCTCGTAGCGGATCTCTTCCAGCAGGCGCAGCTCGGGCTCGTAGAGCATCCCGTCGGCCGCGGCGACGTCGCAGGCCAGGGCATAGGCGGTCTCGTGCAGCCGCTCGGGCAGGTTGTCGCGGATCAGCCCGAAAAGGGCGTCGAGGCCGTCCTCCTGCTCGAACAGGTCGAAGACGGTCTGGGCGATCACGTTCATCCGGTCGATGTCGTAGCGCGCGAAGACCGGCAGGTTGTTCACCGCCGACTGGATCTTCACCAGCTCGGAGGTGCGGATGTTCTCGTCCGAGGCCGATACCGCGATCATGAGGGCGACGAGGCAGTCCTGCGCCGAGAGCGGATGGGGAATGGCCTGTGGCATGTGGGGGGCGTCCTTCGGTCGGGCGAGATTGGTGATGTTGCAGTGCAGAATATTGACCCGGACCCGGCGGAGCAATAGGAAGCGGCCCAGTCCCGCGCGATCCCGCGCGCGGGCCGTTTCCATGAGGTAGACCCATGTCCGATCTGCGCACCGCCGCGATGAGCGCGAAAGCCTGGCCCTTCGAAGAAGCGCGCCGGCTGCTCAAACGCTACGAGAAGGCGCCGCCGGAGAAGGGCTATGTCCTGTTCGAGACGGGCTATGGCCCCTCGGGCCTGCCGCATATCGGCACCTTCGGCGAGGTGGCGCGCACCACGATGATCCGCCGCGCTTTCGAGGTGATCTCCGACATCCCGACGCGGCTGATCTGCTTTTCGGACGACCTGGACGGCATGCGCAAGGTGCCGGACAACGTGCCCGACCCGGACCAGCTGCGCCCGCACCTGCAAAAGCCGCTGACCTCGGTGCCCGATCCCTTCGGCACGCACGACAGTTTCGGCGATCACAACAACGCCATGCTGCGGCGGTTCCTCGACACCTTCGGGTTCGAGTACGAGTTCATCTCGGCCACCGAGTTCTACCGCACCGGCCAATTCGACGAGGTGCTGCTGCGCGCCGCCGAACGCTATGACGACCTGATGGCGGTGATGCTGAAAAGCCTGCGCGACGAGCGGCGGCAGAGCTATTCGATTTTCCTGCCGATCCACCCGGAGACGGGGCGCGTTCTTTACGTGCCGATGAAGCATGTCGACGGCAAGGACGGCACGGTGACCTTCGACGACGAGGACGGACGCGAGTGGACGCTGCCGGTGACGGGCGGCAACGTGAAGCTGCAGTGGAAGCCCGATTTCGGCGCCCGCTGGGCCGCGCTGGGCGTCGATTTCGAGATGTACGGCAAGGACCATTCGACCAACACGCCGATCTACGATCGCATCTGCTCGATCCTGGGGCATCGCCCGCCGGAGCATTTCACCTACGAGCTGTTCCTCGACGAGAACGGGGAGAAGATCTCCAAGTCGAAGGGCAACGGGCTGAGCATCGACGAATGGCTGACCTACGCCAGCACCGAGTCGCTGAGCTACTTCATGTACCAAAAGCCCAAGACGGCGAAGCGCCTCTACTTCGACGTGATCCCGAAGGCTGTGGACGAATATCACCAGCAGCTGCGGGCCTATCACGGGCAGGATGCGGCGGCGCAGGCGAACAACCCGGTGTTCCACATCCACGGCGGGCAGGTGCCGCAAAGCGGCATGGTCGTGCCCTTCGCGATGCTGCTGAACCTGGCCAGCGTCTCGGGCGCCGAGGACAAGGAGACCCTCTGGGGCTTCATCCGCCGCTACGCCCCCGAGGCCAGCCCCGAGGCGAACCCCGACCTCGACGCCGCTGCCGGCCAGGCGGTGCGCTACTACGCCGATTTCGTCAAACCGGCGAAGGTCTACCGCGCCCCCACCGAGGCCGAGCGCGAGGCGCTGGAGGCGCTGCGCGCCGCGCTGGCGGACTACCAGGGCCCGGCCGAGGGGCAGGACGAGGCCGAGGCGCTGCAAGGCATCGTCTTCGCCGTCGGGCGCGAGCGGTTCGACCCGATGCGCGACTGGTTCAAGGCCCTCTACGAGGTGCTCCTGGGCGCCAGCCAGGGGCCGCGTTTCGGCGGCTTCATCGCCGTCTACGGCGTGGCAGAGACCATCGCCCTGATCGACCGCGCGTTGGCGGGCGAGCTGGTGACGGCCAGGGCCGAGGCGGGCTGAGGCTCAGCGCGCAGGCGCCGGACGGACAAGCGACATGAGGGCGGCCGAGAGGCCGCCCTTTTTCGTGCGCGGCGCCGCTCTCTGTGCCTCACGCGGTTCTAGGCGTTGCGGGGTTCGCGGCAGGGGCGCGCGCCCCGCTTGGGGGCCTTTCACCAATCCGCCTTACCCCATCTGTCCCGGGCGGCGCCCGGCAGGCGCATTGGCGGAAGGATAGGCGATGAACAAGGCGATCACCGAGGGCGTGCAGCTGATGCCGCCGGCATTCTCCGAAGGTCTGGACGTCTGGTCCAGCGGCGACGGCACGCCGGGCTCCGGCACCTACGACGGCGCGGCCAACGCGGCGCTGGTGCCCTCGGACGCCGATTTCGGCGGCTGCCTGGAACTGGTGAAGACCGACGGCACGCAGAAGCTGCGCTGGACCGGGCAGACCCCGGTGACGCCGGGCTGCTACCTGCAGGTCAGCGCGCGGGTGAAGGCCGTCTCCGGCAACCTGCCGGGGGTGCGCATCGCCGCCTGGGCGGGGCAGGCGGGGGGCGCCCATGCCCCGGGGCTGGTCGAGACCGGCCCCGAGGTCACGCTGACCAGCTACGGCGAGGTGGTGGAGCTGCGCGCGATCATCGGCACCGGGGCGCGGGGCGGCGTCGACATGGCCTGGGGGCTGGGGGCGGCCTATGCCCACGTGGGGCTGGATCTCACCGGTCTCAACGGCGGGGTGGTGCGCATCGACGACATCCGCGTCGAGGATGTCACCGCTTACTGGCTGCGCGAGATGGCGAGCGTCGTCGACGTGCGCGATTTCGGCGCCCTGGGCGACGGGGTCACCGACGACCGCGCCGCCTTCGAGGCCGCCGATGCCGCCGCCGCGGGGCGCCGTCTGCTGGTGCCGGCGGGCGATCACTACATCGGCGGCGATCTGACGCTGGCCTCGCAGGTGATCGCCGAAGGCACGCTGACGATGCCCGATAGCGCCATCCTGTCGCTGGTTACCCAGTACGACCTTGCCACCTATATCGCCCTGATGGGCAGCGAGGAGGCGGGCCTGCGCAAGGCGCTGCAGTCGCTTTTCAACAATGCCGATCACGAATCGCTCGACATGGGCGGTCGCCGGGTGACCATCACCCGGCCGCTGGACCTGGCCGCGATCGTCGCCAACAAGACCACCTACGCGCAGCGCCGCATCCTGCGCAACGGGCAGATCTACGTCAGCGGCGACAGCGAATGGCAGACCGAGGTGGTGACCTCGCAGGCCAGCTATTCGACCAGCGACGAGGACCGGCTGACCAATGTCGTCAACGCCGCCAACATCCCCGTTGGCGCCCTGGTCGAGGGCGCCGGCGTCGGGCGCGAGGTCTACGTGCGAGCGGTGAACGTGGGCGCGCAGGAAATTACCCTCAGCCAGCCCCTTTACGACGCGGCGGGCACGCAGACCTATACCTTCCGCCGGTTCAAGTACCTTTTGGATTGTTCGGGCTTCGCGCAGCTCAGCAAGTTCGGGCTGGAGAACCTGGAGCTGCAGTGCAACAGCACCTCCAGCGGGGTGATGCTGGCCCCCTCGGGCAGCCTGTTCCACATGCACGGCTGCCATGTCACCCGGCCGAAGGACCGCGGCCTGACCTCGATCGGCGAGGGGTGCCAGGGGATGCTGGTGGACCGCTGCCATTTCGTCACGCCCGAGGGCGCCTCGGTCCCCGCGCAAGACCGCGTCAGCATTGCGCTGAACGCCAATGCCAACGACGTGAAACTGCGCCACAACTGGGCCTCGCAGTTCCGGCATTTCGCCATCCTCAGCGGCTCCAACGCGCTTATCCTGGGCAATCACTTCTACCAGGGCGACCAGGAGGCCGGCGGCGTACGCCTAGCGGGCATCGCCCTGGCGCGGGCCAATTCCAACACCACGATCAGCGGCAATTACATCGACAATTGCACGATCGAATGGACCAACGAGCATGACGCCGAGCCCGCCTATACCAGCGGCTTTGGCTTCTCGGCGCTGAGCGTGACCAACAACGTCTTCCTCTCGGGCGACGTGGCGCCCTGGTTCGCCTACCTGGTGGTCAAACCCTACGGCCCGAACCATTCGATCAGCGGGCTGACGGTGACGGGCAACACCTTCCGGTCGATGAACGGAACCATCGACCGGGTCGAGCGGGTGGACACCGCCCATGCGGACCTCGATTATTCGCGCTTCCGCGATTTCACCATCGCGGGCAACACCTTCAACAACGTGGAAAGCGGCTTTGCCAACCCGGTGGTGCTGCGCCACGTGCAGGCGGGGGACGACACCGTCTGGCGCATCGATGCCGCGCCCTTCCTGCCCTTCGGCGGGCGGGCCCGGCGGGTGACGGCCATCGCCGCCGACGGGCCGATCCGCAATGCCGCCAACCAGAAGCGCCACGATTGGCCCTATGCCGAGGCGCAGAAGGGCGCCGATGCCTCGGAGGTGGAGCTGCGCTGGCCCGAGGCGGTGCACGGCGAGGTGCTGGTCACCGTCCACGTCGACGGCTAGGGCGCGGCGCGGCTCTGGCCCCCGCCGGCGGGCCGGGCTAAGAGGGGCAAAAGGAGCCGCGCCATGACCCTACCGCAGGACCGCGACGAACTGCGCGCCCTCATCCGTGCCGATCATGCACGGCGCGGGGCGCCGATTTCCAAGCTGGGGTATTTCTGCACCCCCTTCCGCCCGCCCGAGGGGCCCTTTTCCGATTGCGTGATCAAGGTCTACCGGGGCCTGCAGGACGGCGCCGCGCTGAACCGGCTGGCCGCGGCGCACGAGGATTACGTGCGCGCCCTGCGCGGCGCCGGCGTGCCGATGCCCGAGACGCAGTTCCAGCTGCTGGATTTCGACGGCACGCGCGTGCCGGTGATCGTGCAGGCGGCGCTGCCGCTCGATGGCTTGATGCGCCCGCAGATGCTGCGCGCCGACCGCGCCGGCGCGCTGGCGCTGATGCAGGCGGCGGGCGAGGTGATCGCCCGCTTCTGGCTGAACACCCGCGATGCGCAGACGCGGCTGGGCTTTCACCCCTCGATCCGCAATTTCGCGGTGATCGGGGGCGAGGCGATCTTCTTCGACACCTTCCCGCCGCTGATCCACTACAGCCGCGAGGAGATGGGCCGCCTGCTGCTGCAATTCTCCGAAAGCCGGGCGATGCGCATGGTCGGCCCGCTGTTCCGCGCCCGCGTCACCGGCATCCAGGACGAATGGTATTCGCCGCCCGAGACGCTGGTGGGCCTGGTCGGCAGCGCCTGCCGGCTGCGCCCGGACGACAGCGCGGCCTTCCTGGACTGGGGGCGCCAGTTCGCCCGCGCCGAGATGGCGCCCTGGGCGGAGGAGGCACTGGCAGGGCTGCAGGAGCCGCCGCGGCTGCCCGGCTACTGGACCGCGGCGCGGCGGATGCTGGGGCTGGAGGGCGAGCCGAACCTTTGAGGGCGCGCGGGCTGAGCTATCATTCCCCAGGGCCCCAGTGCGTCAGGCCTCCAGCCAGATCGTCACCGGTCCGTCGTTGACCAGCGCCACCTTCATGTCGGCGCCGAAGCGTCCCGTCTGCACCGGCAGGCCTTCGCCGGCCAGCGCCTCGGCAAATAGCTTGTAAAGCCGCTCGCCCTCCTCCGGCGGGGCGGCCTGGCTGAAGCCGGGGCGGTTGCCGCGCGCGGTATCGGCGGCCAGCGTGAACTGGCTGACCACCAGCGCCGCGCCGCCCGCATCGCGCACCGACAGGTTCATCCGCCCCTCCGCGTCGCGGAAGATGCGCAGACGCGCCACCTTGGCGGCCAGGCGCCGGGCGGCCTCTTCCGTGTCGCCCTGCATGGCGCAGACCAGGATCAGCAGCCCGGGGCCGATCTCGGCGATCCGCTCGCCCTCGACGGTGACCGAGGCTTCGGAGACGCGCTGCAGCAGGGCGCGCATCACTCGCCCTCGAAGGCGCAGAGGGCGTGCACGTCCATGCCCAGCGCCTCCAGCTTGGCGCGGCCGCCCAGGTCGGGCAGGTCGATGATGAAGGCGCAGCCCAGGATCTCGCCGCCCAGGCGTTCGACCAGCTTGATGCCGGCCTCGGCGGTGCCGCCGGTGGCCAGGAGGTCGTCCACCAGCAGGATCGTCTCGCCCGCCGCGATCGCGTCGTCGTGCAACTCGACGATCGCCTCGCCGTACTCCAGCTTGTAGTCCTGGCTGATCACCGTGCCGGGCAGCTTGCCCTTCTTGCGGATCGGCACGAAGCCGGTGCCCAGCTGGTGGGCGATGGCCCCGCCCAGGATGAAGCCGCGCGCCTCCAGCCCCACGACCTTGTCGATGCGCCGCCCGGTATAGGGGTGGAGCATCTGGTCCACCGCCATGCGGAAGCCGCGCGGATCGGCGAAGAGGGTGGTGACATCGCGGAACATGATCCCCTCGTGCGGGAAATCGACGATGGTGCGGATGTAGTCGCGAACGGTTTTCTGCATGGAAGGTCCTGTCATGGGGCCGGCGGGCTTGGGGCCGCCTGTCGTCTGGGCGCGGGGGCGCCGGTGCTCGGGTTGCTTTGCGTTGCGTGCGGGCGGGCTGATTTTCAGGCGGAGTGATACGTTCCGAAACGCGGTTTGAGAAGGGTGTTGCGGCAGGGCAGGGGTGGATGCCGGGCGCTGGTGCCGATTTGCGCGGCGGAAGGCGTCGGGGGATTTGCGCGTGATGCCGGCCTCCCTGCGCCGCGCCGGCGTCTGGCGGCGGCGGGCAGCCCGCGTCCCGCACCCCCCCTGGCCCGCGCCGGGCGCCGCCCGGGGCTTCCCCTCCCGGCCAAAAGGGTCTAGGAGGCGCGCAACCCCCCGAAGCCAGAGGACCCTCATGAAACGCGCGCCGCTCGCCAGTTTTGCCAATCGTATCGCCATGCCGGACCTGCGCCTTTCGCCGAACGAGGGGCTGACCCCGGCGCGCCTGCGGATCGAGCTTCTGGCCGGGCTGACCGTCGCCCTGGCGCTGGTCCCCGAGGCGGTGGCCTTCGCCTTCGTCGCCGGGGTGCACCCGCTGGTGGGCCTTTACGCGGCCTTCATCGTCGGGCTGATCACCGCGCTGATCGGCGGGCGCCCGGGCATGATCTCCGGCGCGACGGGGGCGCTGGCGGTGGTGATGGTCAGCCTGGTGGCCGAACACGGGGTCGAATACCTTTTCGCCACCGTGGTGCTGATGGGGCTTTTGCAGATCTTCGCCGGCGTCATGCAATGGGGCAAGTTCATACGCCTGGTGCCGCACCCGGTGATGCTGGGCTTCGTCAACGGCCTGGCGATCGTGATCTTCCTGGCGCAGCTCAGCCAGTTCAAGGTGCCCGGCAGCGCCGAGGCCGCGGGCCACGGCACCGCGGGGGGCGAGTGGCTGTCCGGCACGCCCTTGGCGATGATGCTGGGGCTGGTGGCGCTGACCATGGCGATCATCTGGGTGATGCCGCGCGTGACCCGCGCCATTCCCGCGCCGCTGGCGGGGATCGGCATCGTCGCCGCCATCGTCATCGGCCTGGGGCTGGAGGTGCCGCGGGTCGGCGATCTGGCCTCGATCGAGGGGGCGCTGCCCAGCTTCCACATCCCCATGGTCCCCTTCACCTGGGAGACGCTGCAGATCATCCTGCCCTACGCGGTGATCCTGGCCGCCATCGGCTTGATCGAAAGCCTGCTGACGCTGAACCTGGTGGGCGAGATGACCGGCCAGCGCGGCGGCGCCAGCCAGGAATGCGTGGCCCAGGGCGTGGCCAATACGGTCACCGGCGTCTTCGGCGGCATGGGCGGCTGCGCGATGATCGGCCAGTCGATGATCAACGTGAAATCGGGCGGGCGCACGCGGGTGGCGGGCATCGCCGCAGCGCTGTTCCTGCTGGCTTTCATCCTCGTCGGCGCCCCGGTGATCGAGCAGATCCCCCTGGCCGCGCTGGTGGGCGTGATGTTCATGGTGGTGATCGGCACCTTCGCCTGGAACTCGCTGCGCATTCTCTTCCGCGTGCCGCTGACCGATGCTTTCGTCATCGTGCTGGTGACCATCGTCACCGTGCTGACGGACCTGGCCATCGCCGTGGTGGTGGGTGTCATCGTCTCGGCCCTGGCCTATGCCTGGAACAACGCGCGGCGCATCCATGCCCATACCGAGACGGACCTTGGCGGGGCGAAGATCTACCGCGTGCAGGGCCCGCTGTTCTTCGGCTCCGCCGACGGCTTTGCTGAACTGTTCGACGTCGCCGGCGATCCGCAGACCGTCATCGTGGATTTCGCCGACAGCCGGGTGGTCGACCAATCCGCGCTGCAGGCGATCGAGACGCTGGCCCAGAAGTACGAGGACGCCGGCAAGCGCATCCAGCTGCGCCACCTCAGCCGCGATTGCCACCGCCTGCTGACCAAGGCCGGGCACCTGATGGTCGACAGCGACGACGACCCGGATTACGGCCTGGCGGTGAACTACTCGGTGCGCACCGGGGTGCTGGGCGGGCACTGATCCCGCCGCGCCCCGCGGCCGTGCCAGACACGAAAAACGCCCGCTCCGGGGATGCCGGGGCGGGCGTTTCGCGTCCTGGGGGGGCGGGGCGCCTCAGCCGCCCGGCGGCACCTGGTCGTCCGGCCGCTCCAGCGAGAAAAGGTCCGTGACGCGCGTGTAATCCTTGTAGCCGAGGCGCGATAGCGGCTGGTAGCGCGTGACGTCGAAATGCCCGTCCACCAGGCAATCGTCGCGCAGGTGCACGCCGACGACCTCGCCCAGAACCAAGCGGTTGGTCGCACCGGGCAGGCGCACGATCTGCGTCAGCTTGCACTCCAGCGATGCGGGGGCGGCGGCGACGCGGGCGCAGGCAATGGTCTCGCATTCCGCCTTCTCGATCCCGGCGCGGGCAAACTCGTCCTCGCCCGCCGCCAGGCCGGCGGAGGTGGCGTTCATCGCGTCCCGCATCGCATATTCGACGATGTTGACGCAGAAGACGCCGGTTTCCTCGATGTTGGCGACGCTGTCCTTGGTGCCGTCCCGGTCCGGCTTGGCGCCGGTGCAGGCGAACATGACCTGCGGCGGCACATAGGCCACGGCGTTGAAGAAGCTGTAGGGCGCCAGGTTGTCGCGCCCTTGCCCGTCGCGGCTGGAGATCCAGCCGATGGGGCGCGGCGTGACCACCGCGTTGAAGGGGTTGTGCGGCAGACCGTGGCCGTCTTCGGGGCGGTAGAACATCGCGTAAACTCCTGTTTGCCGCAGAGGTAACGCCGTGCTAGGGGCATCGCCACCCGAAAATGGGCCACCCGCGGGTGGGAGGGGCCCGCAGGTGGGAGGGGGCCGTGCTCAAGCTCAGCCGTGAGACGCCGGACGACTGGTGGGAGGTGGAAGCCCTCTATGACCTATGCTTCGCGCCGGGGCGCGAGGCGCTGTCCTCCTACCGTTTGCGCGACGACGTGCCGCCCGTCGCGGCGCTGGGGCGCGTGGCGCGCGACGAGGACGGCGTGCTGGGCGGGGCGATCCGCTATTGGCCGGTCTGCGTGGGCGGGCATGCCAGCCTGCTGCTGGGCCCGGTGGCCGTGCACCCCACCCGGCAGGGCGAGGGGCTGGGGGGCGCGCTGATCCGCGACAGCCTGGCCGAGGCGCAGGGTCTTGGCTGGGACCGGGTGCTGCTGGTGGGCGATGCGCCCTATTACGAACGTTTTGGCTTCCGCCGCCTTGCCGGCGTGCGCATGCCGCCGCCGACCAACCCGGCGCGCGTCCTGGGGCTGGAGCTGGTCCCCGGCGCCTGGGCGGGGCTGCGCGGCCGGGTGACGCGCTACGCGGGCGATTGCGCCGGGGCGAGCGTTCCGCGGCAGGGCCGCGCCGGGGGCTAGCAGGCCGGCCGCGGCGCGGCCGTCCGGTCAGCCGGGCCGTGTCCTGCACCTCTGCCGGGGCTCAGCCCCCGCGCGTCTCCTCCTTGCCGGCGAACAGCCCGCCCAGCGCCCCGCCGATCAGCCCGCGCACCGAGGGCCGGGGCAGGGCGGTGAAGGGCAGGGGACGGCAGACCTCCATCGCCGCCACGCCCACGCGGGCGGTCAGCGCGCCGTTGACCAGCCCCTCGCCGAAGCGGCGCGACAGCTTGGCCAGCATCCCGCCGCCGGCCATCGAATGCACCAGGTCGTCCCCCGCCGCCACCGCGCCGGTGGCCGCCAGGTGCGCCAGCACCGCCCGCAGCAGGCGCAGGCTGCCGAAAAGCCCCGCGCGCCCGCCGTAGATCTGCGCGATGCGCCGGATCATCCGCAGGTTCGCGGCCAGCGCGGTGGCGACATCGGCCAGCGCCAGTGGCACCAGCGCGGTGACCAGCGCCACCTGCCGCGCGGCGATGGCGACCTCGGCCCGCGCCGCCTTGTCGAGGGGGGTCATCAGCTCCTGCTCGGCGAGGTCCAGCACCGCGCCGGGGTCCACCGGCTCGGCCAGCCGCTCGCGCAGGCGGGCGGCGCCCCAGGCGGTCTCGCCCCGCCCGGCGTAGAGGGCCAGCAGCCGCCGGGCCACGCCCTGCGCCTGCGCCAGCGTGCCCTCGGCGCCGCGCGCCCGTTCCGCCGCACGCCGCAGCCCGTCGAGGGCGCGCAGCCGCGACAGGGCCGCCAGCTCGCGCAGGGCGATGGCGAGGGCCAGCAGCACCAGCGCCGCCAGCAGCGCCGAGGCAAGGATCCCCAGCGCCGGGTAGCGCGCCAGAAGGTCGGTGGCGAAACGCCAGGCGGCCAGCGACAGGGCCAGCCCCAGAAGCGCCCCGGCCAGACCCAGGAACCAGGCGCCCAGCCGGGCGCCGCGCCGCCGCAGCGCCCGCGCCCCGTGGCGCGCGGCCATCGCCTGCGCCGCGGTGCCGGGCAGGCCGGCATCGGGCACCGGGGGCGCGTCGGCCGGGTTGTCCGCCGCGGCGGGCGCGGCTTGCGGCGCGCCTTCGCCATGCCCGGG
>JBPEXR010000437.1:0-7236 GCA_052031355.1 Paracoccaceae bacterium | reverse complement strand
CGAGATGAAGCAGGCGGCCCCGGAGGGCGCGCCAGTAGGGGAGCGGTTAGCCGGCTTCCTTCAGCAGGTCGCGCAGGGCGAAGGCGGCGCGCATCAGGTCGCGGGTGTACTGTGTCTGCGGCGCGTCGAAGATCTGGGCGACGGGGCCTTCCTCGACCACCTCGCCCTCCTTCATCACCATCACGTAATCCGACAGGGCCCGGACCACCGCCAGGTCGTGGCTGATGAAGACGTAGCTGAGGTCATGCTCCTTCTGCAGGCGGCGCAGCAGGTCGATGACCTGTTTCTGCACCGAGCGGTCGAGGGCGGAGGTCGGCTCGTCCAGCACGATGACCTTGGGGCGCAGAACCACGGCGCGGGCGATGGCGATGCGCTGGCGCTGACCGCCCGAGAACTCGTGCGGGAAGCGGTTGCGCATGGAGGCTTCGAGGCCGACATCCTCCAGCGCTTCCTCGGCGCGGCGGACGCGTTCCTTGCGCGACAGGCCCGGCTCGTGCACCAGCAGACCCTCGGTGATGATCTCCGACACCGTCATGCGCGGGCTGAGCGAGCCGTAGGGGTCCTGGAAGACCATCTGCAGCCCGTCGCGGTAGGGTTTCATCGCCTCGCGGTCGAGGCCGCCGATCTCCTCGCCCAGGTAGACGACGCGGCCGGTGGCGGGCAGCATCTGCAGCAGCGCGCGCCCCAGCGTCGACTTGCCCGAGCCGCTTTCCCCGACCACGCCGATGGTCTGGCCGCGGTGCAGCCTCAGGTCGATCCCCTTGACGGCGGTGAAGCGCGTGTCCTTGCGCAGGAACCCCGCCGGGCGCCCGAAGGTGACCTGCACGTTCGAGCCCTCCAGCAGCACCGGCGCGCCCTCGGGCACCGGGTCCTTGGTGCCGGAGGGTTCGGCATCCAGCAGCATCCGGGTGTATTCGGTCTGCGGGTTGCCGAAGATCTGCGCGGTGGGGCCGTGCTCTTCCAGCACGCCGCGGCGCATGACGTAGACGCGGTCGGCGAAGGCCTCGACGATGCCGAGGTCGTGGGTGATGAAGAGGATCGACATGCCGAGCCGGGCCTGAAGCTCGGCCAGCAGGGCCAGGATCTCGGCCTGGATGGTGACGTCGAGCGCGGTCGTCGGCTCGTCCGCGATCAGCAGGTCGGGATCGTTGGCCAGGGCCATGGCGATCATCACCCGCTGGCGCTGGCCGCCCGACAGCTCGTGCGGGTAGGATTTCATCCGCCGCTCGGGGTCGGGGATATGGACGAGGTCCAGCAGTTCGCGAATGCGCTTGCGCGCGGCGCTGCGCGAGAGCCCGCCGTGCACCTGCAGCGGCTCGGCCAGCTGTTGCTCGATCGTGTAGAGCGGGTCGAGCGAGGTCATCGGCTCCTGGAAGATCATGGTGATCTTCGCCCCGCGCAGCTGGTTCAGCCGCTTGGGCGGCGCGTTGAGGATGTCCTCGCCGCGGTAGCGCACGGCGCCGCTTGCGTGGCCGTTGGCGGCCAGAAGGCCCATGGCGGCCATCATGATCTGGCTCTTGCCCGAGCCGCTTTCGCCGACCACGGCCACCGTCTCGCCCCGGCCCACATGCATCGAGACGCCCTTCACCGCCTCGACGGTGCCGTCGGGCGTGTCGAAGCTGACGTGGATGTCATCGACTTCGAAAACGGGGGTGTCAGTCATGTCGGGCGCTCCTATCTTGCGGGGCATGGAGGAGATGGGCTTCGATCCGGACCGGTTCGTCGCGGCGCAGGACCGCATCTGGCCGCGGCCGCTGGAGGAGTTGCGCGCCGGTGCCAAGCGCAGCCACTGGATGTGGTTCGTCTTTCCGCAGCTGGCCGGGCTGGGGCGCAGCGAGACCGCGCGCTTCTATGCCCTGCCGGGGGCGGACGCGGCCCGCGCCTATGCCGCCCACCCGGTGCTGGGCCCGCGGCTGGACGCCGGCATCGCGGCCGCGCTGGCCAGCCCCGAGGGGCGGGCCGAGGCGCTGTTCGGCGGGATCGACGCGGTGAAGTTCCGCTCCTGCCTGACGCTGTTCGGCGCGGTGCTGGGGGCCGGCGCGCCGCTGGGCGCGCGCTGCGCGGATGGGCTGGCCCGCTTCTACGGCGGGGCGCCCGATCCGCGCACGCTGGAGCTGCTGCGCTGACATCAGCGGTCCTTCGGGTCCAGCGCGTCGCGCAGACCGTCGCCGACGAAGTTCAGCGCGAAGAGCAGCAGCGTCATGGTGGCCGCCGGCCAGAACAGCATGAAGGGCGCGTTGCGCATGTTCTTCGCCCCTTCGGAGATCAGAACCCCAAGCGAGGTCAGCGGCTCCTGCACGCCGAGGCCCAGGAAGCTGAGGAAGCTTTCCAGCAGGATCACCTTGGGGATCAGCAGCGTCATGTAGATGATCACCGTGCCCAGCGTGTTGGGGATGATGTGCCGCCGCACGATGGCCTTGCCGGAGACGCCCAGCGCCTCGGCCGCCTGCACGAACTCGCGCCGCCGCAGGCTGAGGGTCTGGCCGCGCACGATCCGCGCCATGTCCAGCCATTCGACCGCGCCCACCGCCAGGAACATCAGCACCAGGTTGCGGCCGAAGAAGACCACCAGGAGGATCACGAAGAAGACGAAGGGCAGCGAGTAGAGGATGTCGACGATGCGCATCATCACGTTGTCGACGCGCCCGCCGATGAAGCCGGCGGTGGCGCCGTAGAGCACGCCGATCAGCAGCGCGACGCCCGTCGCCATGGCCCCGATCATCAGCGAGATGCGCAGCGAGATGAGAATGCGCGAGAAGAGGTCCCGCCCGTTCGCGTCGGTGCCCATGATGAAGTAGAGCTGCTGCACCTCGGCGGTCATCACCGCGGATTTGCCGTCTTCCGAGACCTCGGTCAGCTCGGCGTTCGAGAAGACGTCCGAGCGGTCCATGTAGCGCGTCACCCGCGGGTCGATCTCGCGGCTGGAGGCGACGGGCACGCGCAGCTTGCCGTCCTCCAGCGTGATCTCGCCCAGCTCCAGCCGGGCGCGGCGCAGCGCGCTTTCGGCGGCGGGCACGACCTGCTCTTCCTGCGGGTAGGGCTTCAGCGAGGGGCGCACCTTGACGAACTCGGGGTAAACCTCGGCGTAGGAATGCGGCGCGACCATCGGGCCGAAGATCCCGGCCAGGGCCAGGAAGCCCAGGATCACCAGGGAGACCATGGCGGCGCGGTTGCGGCGCAGCCGCAGCATCGCCGTGGCCCAGAGCGAGCGCGAGGCGCCGGCGGCGGTTTCGGGGGTGTTGGTGGCCAGATCAGTCATAGCGGACCCTCGGGTCGAGAAGCGCGTAGAGAAGATCGACGATCAGGTTGAAGAGCACCACGAAGACCGCGACGATCACCACGGTGCCCATCACCAGCGTGTAGTCGCGGTTGAGCGCGCCGATCACGAAGTAACGCCCGATGCCGGGCAGGTTGAAGACCTGTTCGACCACGATCGAGCCGGTCAGCAGCGCCGCGGCCGCCGGGCCGAGGTAGCTGACGGCGGGCAGGATCGCGGCGCGCAGCGCGTGGCGGATCACCACCATCCGCGCCGGCAGGCCATAGGCGCGCGCGGTGCGCACGTGGTCGGAGCGCAGCGCCTCGATCATCGCGCCGCGGATCAGCCGGGCGATCACCGCCACCTGCGGCAGCGCCAGGGCGATCACCGGCAGCAGCATCTGCTCCCACCGGCCCCAGCCCTGCGCGGGCAGCCAGCCCAGCATGACCGCGAAGACCAGCGACAGCACCGGGGCGACCACGAAGTTGGGCACCGTGATGCCGAAGGTGGCAACCGAGATCACCGCGAAGTCGGTCTTGGAGTTCTGCCGCAGCGCCGCCAGGCTGCCCAGGGCCGAGCCGACGACGAAGGCCAGCAGCAGCGCGATGGCGCCAAGCTGCATGGAGATGGGCAGACCCTCGGCCAGGATCTCGTGCACCCGCTTGTCGCGGTAGATGAACGACGGGCCCATGTCGCCCTGCAGAAGGTTGCCGAGGTAGATCCCGTATTGCTGCCACAGCGGCTTGTCGAGGCCGAAGGTGGCGTTGAGGTTGGCCATCACCGTGGCTTCCAGCGTGCGCTCCTGGTCGAAGGGGCCGCCGGGGGCGATCCGCATCATGAAGAAGGCCGCGGTCACGATGATGAACAATGTCGGGACGGCCGCCAGGAGGCGGCGCAGCGCATAGGCCAGCATGGGCTGTCTCCGAAATTCCTGAAGCCCCGCGCGGGGGGCGTTTATGGCGCCGGCACAAAACCGGTTGCGCGGCACGGGTCAAGACCCGCGCCGCGACGTCAGCCATGCGTGCTTAGTCTTCCAGCGCCAGGAAGCGCGTCGGATGCACGTTCTGGATGTTGTCCTCCCAGCCGCTCAGCTTCGGCGAGACGATCGAGCGCGAGGAGTAGTAGAGCAGCGGGATGAACGGCAGGTCTTCCATGAACATCGCCTCGGCCTTCTTCAGCAGCTCGGCGCGCTTGTCCATGTCGGTCGTGGCCGCGGCCTCGTCCATCAGCTTGTCGTACTCGGGGTTGTTGTAGTTGGCGTAGTTGAACCCGTCGTTGTCCGATTCCACCATGAACAGGAAGTTCTGCGGGTCGGAGTAGTCGCCGATCCAGCCGGCGCGGGCCACGTCGAAGTCGCCCTTGTCGCGCAGGTGCGCATAGTGGGCCGAGGCGTCACGCACGTTGAACTCGACGTTCACACCCACGTTCGCCCACATGTCGGCAATCGCGGTGGCCGCGTTCTTGTGGTTCTCGGAGGTGTTGTACATCAGCTCGATGGTGACCGGGCTGTCGGGCGAGATGCCCTTTTCCTCGAGAATGGCGATGGCCTTGTCTTCGCGGTCCAGCATCGACATCTCGAAGTAGTCGGTCTCCGGGCTGCCCGAGGGGTAGTTGCCGATGCCCGGCGGCACGAAGCTTTGCGCCGGCACCATGGTGCCCTGGAAGATCTCCTCGGCCAGGAACTCGCGGTCGATGACCATCGACAGCGCCTGGCGCACTTCCTTGTCGCCCAGCACTTCGTCGTCGTGGTTCACGGCGTAGTAGTAGGTGCCGAGGTAGGGGGCCACGCGGACCGCCTCGCCGTGCTCGTCGCGCAGGCGGGCGATATCCTCGGCCGGCAGGTCGGAGCAGGAATGCACTTCGCCCGCTTCCCAGGCGCGCACGCAGGTGGCGCGGTCCTCGAAGGGCAGGTAGTGCACCGTGTCGATGGCGACATTGGCCGCGTCGTGGAAGTTCTCGTTCTTGGTCAGGACGATCTTGTCGTTCAGAACGTTCTGCTCCAGCGTGTAGGCACCGTTGGTGACCATCTTGCCGGGCTGGACGAAGTCGGCGCCGTGCTCCTCGACCGAGGCGGGGTGCACCGGCAGGCCGGTCTGGTGGGTCAGCAGCTCCAGGAAGTAGGGCGTCGGCTGCGCCAGGGTGATCTCCAGCGTCTTGTCATCGACGGCCTTCACGCCCAGTTCCGCCGGCTCCATCTCGCCCTTGTTGATCGCCTCGGCATTGGCGATCGGGTAGAGGATGTTGGCATACTTGGCGCCGGTCTCGGGCGTCATGATGCGCTGCAGCGAGAAGACGAAGTCCTGCGCGGTCACCGGGTCGCCGTTCGACCACTTGGCGTTCTCGCGCAGCTTGAAGGTATAGACGGTGCCGTCCTCGGAAACGTCCCAGCTTTCCGCGACGCCCGGCATGACCTCGGCCTTGTTGTTGTAGACCACCAGCCCCTCGTAGAGGTCGCGCAGGATGTTGGCCTCGGCCACGGTCGAGGTCTTGTGCTGGTCGAGGGTCTCGGGGTTGCCGTCGTTGCCGCGCATGTAGGTCGCGGCAGAGGCGGCATGGGCCAGCCCGGCGACCAGCGTGCTGGCCAGCAGAAGGCTCTTCGTTGTCTTGTAGAACATCGGTTCTCCCCTGTTCGGATGTTATTGTGGGGGGGAGCCTATGCGCGCGATGGTCGACAATGCAAGCACCTGCGGCGCCTTCACGCCGGTGGGTTGAGTGGTGCCTGCCACAATTTTCAAGCAACTGATAAGACGCGCAAATTTTTGCATGACCTGTAAGAAACGCCAGTCGCCGCGGCGCAGCGGTGTCGGTAGCGGCGCCGGCAGGGGGCGCCGGGGCGGCAATCAGCGTGCGGTTGTGCGGGGCGGCGGCGGGGCAGCGGCGAATCGCGCCCCGGCCGGGCGCGGGCCGGCAGGGCCCGCCCGGGGCGGGGCGGGTCGTGCCCCCCGGCGCCGCCTGTGCTAGAGGGTGGCAATTCCGAATCGAATGCCCAAGTACCCGGGCGGGCGCCCGTGCCGCGCCGCCGCCCGATCCGAACCCGTTCCGAACCCGAAGCTCCAGGCAGCCAGGGAAGCCGATGCCCGACACCGCCCCCACAGCCCCCACAGCCCCCGCGACAGCAACCGCGGCCGCGCGCCTGAGCGTGGCGCCGATGATGGACTGGACCGACCGTCACTGCCGCTACCTGCACCGGCAGCTTAGCCGGCATACGCTGCTTTACACCGAGATGGTGACCGCCCCGGCGCTGGTCCGCGGCGGCGCGCTGCACCTGCTGGCGCATGATGCGGCCGAGCATCCGGTGGCGCTGCAGCTGGGCGGGTCGGACCCGGAGGAGCTGGCAGAGGCGACGCGGCTGGGCGCCGAGGCGGGTTATGACGAGATCAACCTCAACGTCGGCTGCCCCTCGGACCGGGTGCAATCGGGGACCTTCGGCGCGGTGCTGATGAAACAGCCGCAGCTGGTGGCCGACTGCGTCGCCGCGATGATCGCGGCCAGCCCGGTGGAGGTGACCGTCAAGTGCCGCATCGGCGTGGACGAGCAGGACCCCGAGGCGGTGCTGCCGGACTTCCTGGAGAAGGTCCGCGCCGCCGGGGTGCGGCGGGTGGCGATCCACGCGCGCATGGCCTGGCTGCAGGGGCTGAGCCCCAAGGAGAACCGCGAGGTGCCGCCCCTGAACTACCCGCTGGTGGCGCGGATGAAGCGCGATTTCCCGGAGCTGCACATCTCGGTCAACGGCGGCGTCACTTCGCTGGAGGAGGCCGAGGCCTTCCTGGCGCAGGGCCTCGACGGGGTGATGATCGGCCGCGCGGCCTACCACACCCCGGCGCAGATCCTGGCCGAGGCGGATCGGCGCATCTTCGGCGCCGCGGGGCCCGATGCCACGCCCGAGGGCGCGGTGCGCGCCATGCTGCCCTACATCGAGGCGCATCTCGCCGCGGGCGGCAAGCTGGGGCAGGTGACGCGTCACATGCTGGGCCTCTTCA